>DATAZJ010000563.1:0-17834 GCA_036272115.1 Rhodopila sp.
AGCGGTATGATGACGACCACGCACGCAGCGGCCAAACGCACCGCGATTTCCGTGAAATCCGTCGTTCTCGCCTTGCCCTGATCTGTGTTGAGTGCGGTGCGTGGGCATAATATCGCCAAGGGTCATCCCCCCTTGACCAACGGGCCGCCCGGCGCTCCCAGCCTCCCTCAGCCAACCCGACCGGACACCGTCCTTGCCACCTGCTGAACATCCTGCGCATCGCCACCGTCCCGTGACGCCAACCGGGTGGCGGCGGCCTCGCACACCCGGTCACGTCCCTCGTCTTTGGCGCCGTACAGCGCGTCATCGGCCAGGCGCACCAGGTCATCGGCCGTCGTCGCGCCGGCCAGCGCCGATGTCGCGGTGCCGATGCTGACGCTGACCCGCCCGATCTCAGACCGGGCATGCGCCGCGTCCAGGTCGATCACCGCCTGGCGCATCCGTTCCGCCACCTGCCGCACCATCGCCGCGTCGGCGCCGGGCATGATGACGGCGAACTCCTCACCGCCGTAACGGGCCACGATATCCACGTCCTCGCGCACGCTGCCGCGCAACGCGACGGCGACCTGGCGCAGGCACGTATCGCCGGCGACATGGCCATAGTGATCGTTGTATTTCTTGAAATGATCGACGTCGACCATGGCGATCGCGATCCCGCCGCCGGTGCGCAGCGCCCGCTTCCATTCGTCGTCCAGCGCATCCATGAAGCGGCGCCGGTTCACCAGCCCGGTCAGCGCGTCGGTGTTGCTCAATGCCTCCAGCCGCTGGTTGGCCGCCCGCAGTTCCCGAGTCCGTTCGGTGACGTTCCGTTCCAGCGACGCATACATCAGCGCGTTGTCGAGCGACACCGACAACTGCCCGGCGATCAGCGACACCGCATCCAGCCGGTCGGCGGAAAACGCCCCGCGGCTCAGCCGGTTTTCCAGCAGCAGCATCCCCCGTGTCAGGCCCTGCTTGCGGATCGGCATCGCCAGCAGCGAGCACCGGTCGACGCCGGCGAAGTAGCTGTCGCGGACAAAACGATCGTCGCGGATGGCATCCTCGACGATCAGCGTCTCGCTGCTGTGCTGCACGTAGTGAAACACCGAAAGCGGCAGCAGCCGCCGCCACCCGGCCTCGGCGACCGACATCACGTCGGCGGACGACGCGCCGGACACCGGCGGCAGATACCAACCGTTGCTCTCCTGGTCGTGCAGCACGATCTGCACGTTGGTGGCGCCGGTCAGCGCGCTGAGGGTCTCGCTAACGCGCGCATGCAGCCGATCCAGCACGGTTTCGGAGCTCAGTGCCTGCGATGCCCGCAGAATACCCATCAGGTCGATCGTGTCCGAGGTCAGGCCGCTGCTGCCGCCCCGCGACCGGCTGCCCCGGCTGGTATTCGTCCGGATCAGCGGCAGCAGCGTGGCGCCATGGCGCGCCCGCAATTGGGTCAGCTTGGCATCGGCACCCCAGGCCTTGTACAGCTCATAGGCCGCGGCGAGCAGCGGTTGCCCGGTCTGGCCCAACCCCTGTTCCAGATGCAGCGTCGCCGCCCGTTCGGTCAGCAGCGCCAGATGCCAGGGACGCCGCACCCGGTGCGCCAGGGTGATCCCGGCATCGAATTCGCGCTGCGCCGCCAGATAGTCGCCGTTCGCCCAGGCCCATTCGGCATCCAGCAGATGCACCAGGTGGGCATAGTTGCCCTCGGCATCCGTCGCACGTTGCGCCATCCAATCCCGGCATGCCGCGAAGGTTCGGCGCGAGGGGGCGTGGTTGCCGGCATGCGGCCGGCGGGCCACGGCGAGGCCCTGCAACAGGTGCAACAGCACCATCGGATACAGGCTTTCCATATACGGCCGCAGTTCCATCGCCGCGGCGGCGTGCCGCACCAAGGTGTCGGTGTCGTCGAACAGCGCGGCCGTCAGGGCAAGATAGATGTGCAGGTAGGCGGTGGCCATCGAATTGCCGCCAAGGGCGGCCAGGTGCGCGGCTTCATCGAAAGAGTCATCGGACAGGCTGCCAGGCGAGCCCGTCTGGCCGCGCAGCGACCGCGCCACCTGGCGGAAAATGACGAAGGTCGCGCCCGCCTGCCGATTGCCGGTGCGCGCCGCGAACACCAGGGCCAGATCCGCCTCGGCCTCGCAGCGGCCAAGATCGGGCGCGGTTTCCAGCAGCATGGTCAGGGTCGTGTAGTAGGTGAAGCTGGCAATCTGCAGCTCCCCACCGTGCAGCAGGCCCAGCCGAGCCCGCTCCGCCTTCGCCGCCACTGCCTCCAGGTCGTCGAACCAGTGCAGCGCGGTGCGGGACAGCATATGCCGCACCTGGGACGTGGCGGGCTCGTGGTGTCCTGCTTCGGCCAGCGCCAGCACATGGCGGATGACGCGGTAGCCGGTGAGGTAGTCCTCACGCAACCGGATCGTCTCGATCGGTGAACAGGACAGGATGCCCGCCAGCGGACCGCACGGACCGTGCTCGACCCAAAGGCGCTGGCCTTCCATCACCAGCCGCAGATGGGTCGCGGAATCGAAATACAGCGCCGACGCCATCATGACGCTCATCAGATAGGCCGCCGCGCGCACCCGTTTGTCCGTCACGTCCGGCCGGCCCACGTCCGCGGCCATACCAAGTTTGGCCCAGTCCTGGAATGCGTCCATCTGCCGGTTGCGTTCGGCCGGCGTGCCAAGCGGGTCGAACGCCAGGCCGAGCCGCTCCAGCAGCCCGAACCCTAGCGCCAGCGCCTCGCCGTGGCGGTTCCGGTTCGCCAGGCCGGAGATCTGCAGCCGCGTCGGCGGCACCAGCATCTGCGGGTCATCGCAGACCGGCGCCAGGGCGGCGTAGACCCCGTCGGCTTCATCCTGCCGGCCGAGGCAGCACAGCGCCTGGTGCCAGCCGATGCGCAGGTCGAGCAACAGCGCCTGGTCGGCCGCGGTCGAAACCGGATCCAGCAGGTCCACCGCGGCGGCCAGCAGTCGTTCGGCAGCCGAGTACACCGAGGAGAACCGCGCGGCATCGGCGGCCCCACGCAGCAACTCGATCACCCGCCGCCGTTCGGCGGGGTCTCGCACCCGGCCGACGACCGGCAGATATTGTTCGGCCGCCGTCCCGGCATGTGCCTGCGACCCCGCCAGGCGCCGCGCGATGGCCAGGTGCAACGCCGCCCGCCGTCCCGGCCCGAGACCGTCATAGGCCGCCTGGTGGACCCGGTCGTGCCGGAACCGCACGGTCTCGCCGGCCCCGGCCGATTGCACCGTGCTGCCGGACGACCAGACCAGCAGTCCTTCCTCCAGCGGCGCCACCAGCGCTTCGCGCACCGCGAAACTGTCCAGACCGCTCGCCGCGTCCAGCACCCCGAGTTCGACCTCCCCCCCCAGGCACGCCATCACCGCGACCACTGACGGGGCGGGTTCCGGCAGGCCGGCGATCCGATCGGTCAGCAGTGCCACCGCGTCGGCGCGATGGGTGTGCCAGCGGATGGCGGCTTCCTCCCATTCCCAGCCGGCTTCGCCTTGTGTCAGCAAGCCGTCGCGGCGCAGCGCATTCACCAGTTCCATGGTGTCGAACGGATTGCCGCCGGTCTGCGCGCCGATCGAGGCGGCCAGCCGGTTGGCATCCGCCGGCGTCAGCCGCAGCATCTCGCCCAGCAGGGTGGCCACATGGCCCGGCGGCAGGTTGGACAGATGCAGATGCCCCTGCTCCGGATCTTGACGGGCGATCAACTGGGCGAGCGGATGGCCTGCCCCAACCTCCGCCGGGCGATAGGCGCCGATCGCGAACAGGCCGGGAATTTTCTGCACCAGCATGATCTCGAACAACTCGATCGTGACCGGATCGGCCCATTGCAGGTCATCGAGGACGATCGCCACCGGCCGCGCCGGCGAAGCGATCACCCCCAGCAGCGCCACCGTGAACGCCACCCCACGCGCTCGGGCGGTCACCGAATCGGCCGGCGGCAAGGGCGGCTGCGGCCCCAGCAGCGCGAGGAATTCCGGCGCGAACGCCGTCGCCATGCTGGCGTTGTCGCCGACCGCCGCCATGATACGGTTATGCTGTCGGGCAACCTCGGCCGGCGATTCCGCCAGCAGCATCCGGCCCAGGCCGCGGACCGCCTGTGTCACCGGACCGGACGCCGTGTCGTGGCGAAACTGGTCGACCTTGCCGGAAACGAACCAGCCGTTCCGGGCGGTGACGATCGGGCGCAACTCCTCGATCAGCGCCGTCTTCCCTACGCCGGGTGCGCCGGCCACCAGGATGCCGCCGCCGTCGCCCTTGGCCGCGGCTTCGAACGCACGGCGCATCGCCTCGGCTTCCTGTTCCCGCCCGATCAGCCGAGGCGTCGTCAACAGCCGCGGGAAATCCCGCTCGCACAGCGGAAACAACCCGCTCTCGCCACGCCCCAGCGCGGCGCGTAACTGCACCAGGTCGTGCGCCAGGCCCTCGGCGCTCTGGTAGCGGCGATCCGGTTCCTTCTCCAGCAGGCGCATGATGATGTTGGAAAGCCCGTCGGGGATCGACGGATCGATATCGGCGGGCGGGATCGGCACGGTTGCGAGATGGTCGCAGATCACCTTCAGCGGATCGTCGGCCCGGAACGGCGGTCCGCCGGTGGCCAGCTCGTACAGCGTGACGCCAAGCGAGTACAGATCCGTCCGGTGATCGACCGGCCGCCCCATTCGTCCGGTCTGCTCCGGTGCGATATAGCCGAGGGTTCCCGTGATCTCGCTGTAATGGGTGAAACCAGGGCGCTCCTCGGCGAAGGTGGTGGCCAGGTCGAAGTCGATCAGCAGCGGCCGCCGTGTCCCCCCCTTCAGCAGGATATTGCTCGGGTTGATGTCCTTGTGCAGCACCCCCAGGCGATGCACCGCCGCGAGAATCCGCGCCAGGTCCTGGCCAATCGCGGCGACCTCCGCCGGTGCGAAGGGACCGCTGGCATCCAGTGGCGTGCCGTCCTCGTCATCGAAGGTGAGTGCCCCGTCGGCAGGGGCACCTGCGGTCAGGACCGGCACGCCGTCGATCCCGGCGAGGCGTTCGAGCAGCCGCCGTTCATGCAGCAGCCGCGCCGTGGCGTCCGGCCCGCGGGGCCGCTTGCGGATTACCATCCGCCCGAGCCGGGGGATGGATGCGCGATACACCAGGCTGTGGTCGCTCTCGTGCAGGATCGCGCCCGCCGCGACGCCGCCATGCCGGTCGTCGCCGCCAGGGTCCGGCGGGCCGGTCACGTCACCGCCATCTCGGTGCAACACGGCGTGCGAGCCAGTTCGCCGGCCGGCGCTGCCGTCAGGACAGGCAGGACGGGCAGGACGGTTCCGCGACGATCCGGTGCGGCCATGCCGCCGGTCGCGGATGCCGCCAGCTCGCGAGTCGAAAACATCGGCGTGACTCCGCGCCGGGATGGTCCGGCCACCAGGCTATGACCCCTGACGTGCCACCAAAAGGTTAAAAAGGTGTTAAGCCGAAACAAGGCCAAGGTCCCGGACGGGTGGATGAAGCGAAGCGAGTGTTGTTGATTGATCACGCAGCATACAACTCGGAGTGGCCTGGTGCCAGATATTTTCGTTCTTATCGCGAAGCGGTACCCTGAACGTACGGCGGAGGTGGCAGGGCGGACCAGCCGGTCGCGTGAAGACGCGTGGGCCAACCATCAGCCACGCGCATCAAAATCGCGACGGTTGACTATTTTCAAATCAACACAAACTCTTGACGCAGGGGTCCCGACCCGCCATCAGTCCGCGCTCCCTCACCTGAGGGCGTCCAAAGAAAGGTAATCTGATGCGGCAAACCCTGTCTCGCCGAACGCTTGGTCGGTCGGCTGTTGCGATGGCTGGTACGTTCGGGATCCTGCGTCACGCGCGGGGTGAGGCGCCAATCAAGATCCGTTGCTCGCTGGATACCGCGCCGTCCCACGTCCGCAACATCTCCATCGCCGACTACCTGAAGAAGGTCGAGGCCGCGACCGGCGGCAAGATCACCAGTGAGATTTTCCCGTCCGGCCAGTTGTTCGCCGATCTCAACGTCGCCAAGGCGCTGCTGCAGGGTCAGGTTGACATGGCATGCCCCGGCAACTGGACGCAGACCGGCATCGTGCCGGATTGCGACTTCTGCCAGCTTCCCGCGTTCTACGGCCAGAAGATCGAGGTGACGGAGCGTGCCTCCGACGGCAAGCCAGGCGCGCTGATCGACAAGCAGCTTGAAACCAAGCTGCGGGTGAAGATCCTCGGCCCGTGGCTCGATCTCGGTTTCCAGAACTGGTACACCACCAAGAAGCCGCTGCACACCTCGGCCGATATCAAGGGACTGAAAATCCGCAGCCCGGGCGGCGCCGGAATTAGCTGGCGGATCAGTTTCTTCGGTGGCATCCCTAACGTCACCGCCTGGCCGAACGTGCCGCTGGCGCTGTCGCAGGGCACCTTCGACGGCTTCGTCTCCACCAATGAAAGCTGCGCCAGCGCAAAGCTGTGGGAAGCCGGGGTGAAGTACTCCTACCAGGACCACCAATACGTCGGTCAGTACATGCCGATGATGAACGGCGCGTTCTGGGCCAAGCTGGGCCCCGACATCCAGAAGACGATGGTCTCGCTCTGGGCGGCCAATATCGGCGCCTACCGCACCCATTCCGCCGCGCTGCAACTGGCGGCCCGCAAGACCATGGAAAGCAATGGCGTGGTCTTCACTGATCCGGCCCAGTCCATCCTCGACGCCTCCCGCAAGGCGCAGCAGGCCGACGTCGCCAGCCTGATCGCCGCCGCCAAGCTGTCGCCCGAAGTGGTCAAGCTGACCGAGGCCTCGGTGAACGGCACCGCCTGACCCATGGCCGCTGCACGCCCCGACACCTTCTGGGATACCATCGAGCGCACGCTGGCCGGCCTTCTCGGCCTGCTGGCCATGGTGCTGGGCCTCGTGCAGGTCCTGGGACGCTATTTCTTCCCCGCCTACGCGATCTCCTGGGGGGAGGAGGTGATCGTCTATCTGGTCATCTGGGGCGTGATGATCATCTCCAGCCAGTTGGTCCGCACCGACGGCCATGTGCGGCCCGATCTGGTGCTGCGCCTGGTGCCGCCCGGTGGGCAGCGCTGGCTGGAGGCGTTCAACTGCATCGTGGCGCTGATCTTCTGCGCCGGCATGATCTGGTACGGCTGGCAGATCGTCGACACGTCGCTGCTGCTGGATGAACGCAGTTCCAGCGGCTTGCAGTTCCCGATGTGGATCTACTACAGCGCGTTGCCCGCCGGCGGCGTGCTGATGGCGGTGCGCTACCTGATCCGTCTGTTCCGCTACCTCTTTGCGTTCGATCCGAAAACCATGACCGTCGGACACCACGTCGCGGATCACGAGTTGCCGTCCAATCTCTCCGACCTGGCGAATCGCTGATCAGATGTGGGCTTTCCTGTTCCTGCTGATGTTCTTCGGCCTGCTGGCCGCCGGCATGCCGATCTTCCTGGTGCTGGGCACCTGCGCCGCGGTGCTGTACGGCATAACCGGCCAGCCGCTGATCGGCGTGGCGCAGGTCGTCGTCGATCAGTTGAACTCGTCCACGCTGATGTCGCTGCCGCTGTTCGTCATGGCGGCGGCCTTCATGCGCCAGGGCGGCGTGGCGAAAGCGCTGGTGGACGTCTCCGCCGCCTGGCTGGGCGGCATCAGGGGCTCGCTGGGCCTGGTCACGGTGGTCGCCTGCACCCTGTTCGCGGCGATCTGCGGGTCGTCCGTCGCCACCGCGCTGGCGATGGGCACCATCCTGTTGCCGGCGATGATCGAGAAAGGCTATCCGCGCAGTTTCGCCCTGGGCGTGATCGGCGCGTCCGGCACCATCGGCATCGTCATCCCGCCCAGCCTGGCTCTGATCCTGTACGGCATCGTGGCGGAGCAGTCGGTACCGCGGCTGTTCCTGGCCGGCATCCTGCCCGGCCTGCTACAGGCCAGCGCGTTCTTCGCCTGGGTCTGGTACGACGCCCGCCGGCGCAACTTCCCCAAGGAACCGGCGCTGCCATATGCCGACCGCCTGCGCGTGACGCTGCGCGCGGTGCCGGCGCTGGCGGTTCCCATCGTCGTGCTGGTCGGCATTTACGGCGGTATCGTCACGGTGACCGAGGCCGCGGCACTCGCCGCTGTCGCCGCCCTGCTGGTCAGCCTGATCTTCTATCGCGGCTTTCGCGTCTCCCAGACCGTGTCGGTGATCGCCGACGCGCTGCGCAGCGCCGGCACCATCATGCTGATCGTCGCCACCGCCCTGGCGTTCGGCCATTGGATGACCGAGTCCGGCGCCCCGGCGAAACTGGTGGAATGGGTGCTGGCCCACCATTTGCCGACCTGGGCGTTCCTGCTGACGATGAACGTCCTGCTGCTGATCCTGGGCTGCTTCCTGGAGGTGGTCGCCGCCCTGCTGCTGGTGATCCCCATCCTGGCCCCGGCGCTGATCCCGCTGGGCGTCGATCCGGTGCATTTCTCCATCATCTTCACCCACAACATGGAGATCGCGCTGATCCACCCGCCGGTCGGCCTGAACCTCTATGTGCTGTCCACCATCTCCGACGCGCCGATCGGCGAAGTGATCCGCGGCATCCTGCCGTTCCTGATCCTGCTGCTGATCGTGCTGGGGATCATTACGTACGTGCCGGCATTGACGATGTGGCTGCCGAACCTGGTGTATGGACATTAGGGTTGGGAGTTTGGCGGAGCGAAAGTGTTTAACGCAAATGAACGCCAATAAGAAGGAATGAACGCAGTTGTTATTAAATACAGTATTGCGCATTCACACTACAAACCATAAGAATACATTCAATTAATCTAATTTCTATTTGCGTTCATTTCTTCTTATTTGCGTTCATTTGCGTTAAAACACTGTGCCTCCGACACATCATGCCGTGGACCGTTCCCCACCGTTCACCGGCACGGAACACCCGCTCGACAACTCAATTGCCCGGACCGGCGGTTCAGCGTTATCTCCTCACGTTAACGATCCAGTCCATGGGATCGCGCGCCAGGGAGATGCCGCCGTGACCAGTCCCTATGACGACCTGCCGAAGACCCAGGCCAACTACGCGCCGCTGACCCCGCTGACCTTCATTGAGCGGGCAGCCTACGTTTATCCCGACAAACGCTCCGTCGTGCACGGCACCCAAAGCTGGACCTGGAAACAGACCTACGCCCGGTGCCGACGCCTGGCCTCCGCCCTGTCCCGGCGCGGCATCGGCAAGAACGACACCGTCGCCATCATCGCCCCCAACACGCCGCCGATGTATGAAGCCGCGTTCGGCGTGCCTATGTGCGGCGCCGTACTGAACACCCTCAACACCCGACTGGACGCCGAGGCCATCGCATTCCAGCTCCGCCACGGCGGCGCCAAACTGCTCCTGACCGATCGGGAATTTTCCCCGGTGATCGAGGCCGCGCTCGCGCTGCTCGACGACAAGCCCATCGTCATCGACATCGACGACCCCGCCTGGCCCCACGGCGCCCTGCTCGGCGAAATCGAGTACGAGGCCTTCCTCGCCGAGGGCGACCCCGACTACCACTGGCAGAACCCGTCCGATGAATGGGACGCCATCGCGCTGGGCTACACATCCGGCACCACAGGTGATCCGAAAGGCGTCGTCACCCATCATCGCGGCGCGCATCTGAACGCGATCAGCAACATCCTCAACTGGGGCATGCCGCACCACGCGGTGTATCTGTGGACGCTGCCGATGTTCCACTGCAACGGCTGGTGCTTCCCCTGGACGATGGCGGAGCGCGCCGGCGTCAACGTCTGCCTGCGCCGGGTGGAGGCCAAAGCAATGCTGGACGCCATCCGCGACAACGGGGTGACCCACATGTGCGGCGCCCCGATCGTCTACTCGATGCTGATCAACGCCCCCGCGGACCTGCGCGCCGGCATCAGCCACCGCATCGCCGGCCAGGTCGCCGGTGCCGCCCCGCCCGCCGCCATTATCGAGGGCGCGGAAGAAATCGGCATCGAACTGACCCACGTCTACGGCCTGACCGAGGTCTACGGCCCCGCCGGTGTTTGCTCCAAGCACGAGGCGTGGTCGCAAATGCCGATCGACCGCAGGGCGGAACGAAACGGCCGGCAAGGCGTGCGGACGCCGCTGCAGGAGGCGATGACCGTGCTCGACCCGGCCACCATGCAGCCGGTTGCATGGGATGCCGAAACGATGGGCGAGATCATGTTCCGCGGCAACATCACCATGAAAGGCTATCTGAAAAATCCGTCCGCGACCGCACAGGCTTTCGCCGGCGGCTGGTTCCACACCGGCGACCTCGCGGTAATGTACCCGGACGGATACGCGAAGATTCGCGACCGCTCGAAGGACGTCATCATCTCCGGCGGCGAGAACATCTCGTCCATCGAAGTAGAAGAAACCCTCTACCGCCACCCGGCCGTGCTGAGCGCCGCCGTCGTGGCGCAGCCGGACGAAAAATGGGGCGAGACCCCGTGCGCGTTCATCGAACTGAAGCCGGGCGCGACGGTCACAGCCGACGAACTCCGCGATTTCTGCCGCCTCCACATGGCGCGCTACAAGGTGCCGAAGACGTTCGTCTTCCGGGACATTCCGAAGACGTCAACCGGGAAGATTCAGAAATTCGTGTTGCGGCAACTGGCGAAATCGGCGGACGCGATCGAATGAACGCGTTGCGGCTCCCGGCAGCCGATCCAGACAACCTTGGCCCGAAGCTCTCCCGGCGTATCGCCATAAGCGCTGTCCTCCTTCATCACTGACCGATGAAGGTAGCGGATCAGATCGTCCGTGAAGATGGACGGGCCATGGTGCCGAGCCTCTTGGATGACCGCATCGAGGCATAAGGCATAATCCCGGACCAATGCATTCGTCGCGGCCAGATAACGATCGGCAACCGGGATGATGGAAGGAAGCACCGCGGGTGGTGCGGCCGGCACAACGCCGTAATGACTGCCATAAGGCGGCGGAAGCCGTCGCAACGCCAACCGGACGTCATGACACAGTTCGGTCCGCCTGATCGTAAGCCTCCATAAGGGCGGTACGCCAACGGTCATATGGTGGTTTAGATGGAAAAAGCAAAATATGGCTCACGGGTCGCGCCCTTATTGCGGCTTTTCAGCCCAACGCGCCACCGCGCCAAGGCTCACTCCCGCTGCCGAGCCCTCAGATCCACCACGTTGTCGTCCTCGCCGGCCGTATCCGGACCGGCGGCGACGCCCAGTACCTCGGCGACCTTGCGCGCCAGTTGCTCGCGCTTGAACGGCTTGCCCAGCAGTTGCACCCCGTCGTCCAGCCGTCCGTGATGCACGATGGAGTTCTCGGTATACCCCGACATGAACAGCACCTTCACCTCCGGCCGGATGGCGGTGATGCGTTCCGCCAGTTCCCGCCCACGCACCTTGCCTGGCAGCACCACATCGGTCAGCAGCATATCGATCTCCGCCGCGTGCGCGCCGAACACCAGCAGGCCCGCATCGCCATCGGGCGCTTCCAGCACGCGGTAGCCCAGACTGCGCAGGATCGCCACCGCGATCTCCCGCACCCCGGCCTCGTCCTCGACCACCAGGATTGTCGCCGACCCATGCGGCAGGTCGGCCGGTATCCCGCTGCGCTGCACGTTTGAAACCGAGCCGCCGACCGCCCGCGGCAGATACAGTTTGACCGAGGTTCCCTCGCCGGGTTCGGAGTAGATCTTCACATGGCCGCCGGACTGCTTGACGAAACCGAAGACCATGGCCAGTCCCAGCCCGGTGCCGCGTCCCTCGGTCTTGGTGGTGAAGAACGGCTCGAACACCCGCGCCACGAGGTCGGCCGTCATGCCGTGGCCGGTGTCCGACACCGCGACCATCACGTAGTCGCCGCCCACCACCTCGGCATGCGCCCGCGCATACGCGCTGTCCAACACCTTGTTCGCCAGTTCTATCGTCAGCCGTCCGCCGCCCGGCATCGCATCGCGCGCATTCAGCGCCAGGTTCAGCACCGCGCTCTCCAACTGCGCCGGGTCGGCCATCGCCGGCCACAGCCCGGCGCTGTCGACGAAGCGCACGTCGATATGCTCCCCCAGCGTGCGCCGCAGCAGCGGTACCAGTTCCGGCAGGGTGGCCGACAGGTCGATCGGCGCCGGCGCCAGCGGCTGCTTGCGCGCGAACGCCAGTAACTGGCCGGTCAGTGTGCCGCCCCGCTGCGCCGCCCACAGCGAGCGTTCGATATTCGCCACCATCGGACTCTGCGCATCGAGCTTGGCCCGCGCGAGTTCCAGGTTGCCCATGATCACGGTCAGCAGGTTGTTGAAGTCATGCGCGATACCGCCGGTCAGTTGGCCGATCGCCTGCATCTTCTGCGTCTCCCGCAGCACCGCCTCGGAGTGCGCCCGCTTCGTCATGTCGGTGATGGTCAGGACGAAGCCGTCATCGGGCGTGGGCGTCCGCCGGACCTCCAGATGTCGGCCATCCGGATGGCTGCATTCGTAGACGATCGGATCATGTTCGGTCTGTTCCCCGTGCGCGATCTGCTCCTCGGTTTCCAGCAGCGGTTCACCGTCGATGACGAGATGGTCGACGAACGCCGCATAGGGCGTCTCGGTGCGCACCATCGCCGGCGGCAGGTCCAGCAGCACCTGGAAGCATTCGTTCCAGTGCCGCAGCCGATGTGCCGGCCCGAACACCGCCACTCCCTGGCTCAGGCTGTCCAGCGACGCGTGCAGCCGCCCCGCCAAGGTCCGCTGTTCGGCCTCCGCGTCATACGAACGGCTATACGCCTGGTTCAACATCCGCGCGGCCAGCAGCAGCGCCAGGATGGTGACGGCGGTGGCGGCGAGCACCAGGCCGCGGACCCAGTCGCCGCGACTGTCGGCCGAGGCCAGCCGTTCGGCCAACAGCCTCTGCTCCTCGGCGGACATCGCGTCGAGGGCTTGCTCCATCAGCATCACCGTCCGCCGCCCCACCCCGGTGCCGAATCCCTGCGCCGCCGCATCCAGCCCGCTGTCGCGCCGGACCTGGATCGATTGCGCAAGCTGCTGGGCTCGGCGCTGGAAGGCGGGTGCCAGGACGCGCAGATGCGCCTGCTGCGTCGGGTTGTCGGCGGTCAGGCCCTGCAGTTCACCGAGGAGAAGCGATACCCGCCCAAGCGCCGCCTCGTACGGCGCCAGATAGTCGCTGTTGCCCGTCAGCAGGTAGCCACGCTCGCCGTTTTCCGAATCACGGACCGAAATCTGCAGGTCGCGGATCACGCCAAGCACCTGATAGCTGTGTTGGGTCCACAGCCGGGCCGAACGCGCCGCGGCGAAACGGTCCCACGTCGTGGTGCCGATCAGCGCCAGCAGCGCGATCAGCCCGCCGAACACCAGCAGGTTGGCGCGCGAGACAAGCTTCTTGGACATAACAGCACTTATCCCGAGAACGATGCGGTGCCGTTGGCCGAAACCTGTTCATCGGCGAGGGGGCCCAGTTCATCTTTTCCCGCAACAATCAGCCGAAGTCCAGACACGGTAAGGTGTAGGAAGTCCAGACACGGTAAGGTGTAGTAGGCGCAATGCGTTGAGTCCGCGCGCCGCTCGCGCTAGCCTGCGCCGCATGGCTCGACTCAGTGTGAATTTGAACAAGATCGCCTTGCTGCGTAACTCGCGGCACACCGGCGTACCCGATCCCTGCCGCTTCGGCCGGCTGGCGCTGGAAGCCGGCGCACAGGGCCTCACCGTCCATCCCAGGCCGGATGAGCGGCATATCCGCACCACCGACGTGCCACTGCTGGCGGCGTTGCTGCGCCCCTACCGCCCGGCGATGGAGTTCAACATCGAGGGCTATCCCGACGACCGGCTGATGGACATCCTGCGCGACACCCGGCCGGAGCAGGCGACGCTGGTCCCCGACGCGCCTGGCGCTTTCACCTCGGAGGAAGGCTGGAAACTCGATCCCACCCAGGCCGCTCTGGTGACGCCGGCGATCGCCGCGATGAAGGCGCTGGGCTGCCGGGTGGTCCTGTTTATCGATCCCGACCCCGAAGTGATACCGCGCGCGCTCGCGGCCGGCGCCGACGGCGTGGAGATCTACACCGGCGCCTACGCCGCCGCATTCCACACCGGCAGCCATCAACCGATCCTCGACCGCATCGCCGCGACATCCGCCCAGGCCAAGGCGTCCGGCCTGGTGGTCAACGCGGGTCACGATCTGAACCTGCACAACATCCCGCCGCTGATGCGCGCGGTCCCTTTCCTGGCGGAGGCATCGATCGGCCACGAACTGACCGCCGATGCGCTGGAGAACGGCTTCGCCGCGACCGTCGCGGCCTATGCGGCGGCGCTGCGCCAAAGCTGAGGGCCAACGCGCGGCGGCGCGACGACCGCCCCGGTCCGACAGATGGCAACGCCCACGTGGCATTGCCGCCGCCTCACTGCTAGAACGCGCCGATGATCATCGACATGCATACCCACGCAGGCCGCCCCCGCCGCACCGGTGACGTGGACCGTGCCGTCCTCGCCACCATGCGCCCCGCCGGCGTCGCCGCTGCCGTCGTTGCCGCCATCGGCGACATCCCGATGATCCGCCGCGACCGCGATACCGGCCGGCTGCACAAATTCCGCGATCCCAATCCCGGCGAATGCCTGGAGGCGGTGGAAAGCTATCTCACCAGCTTCGAGCAATCCGGCACCCGCATCGCCCGCGAACCCGACGATTTCCGTCCGGATGATCCTGCCCTCGTCCTGGCAATCGAGGGCTGCGACTTCCTCGAAGGCGACCTCGACCGGCTGGACGCGATGGAAGCCCGCGGCGTCCGCAGCATCCAGCTGACTCACTACCTGGTGAACGAAACCGGCGACATTCAGACCGCGCCCCCCGTCCACGGCGGCCTGACCGCGTTCGGCGCCGAGGCAGTACGGCGGATGAACAAGCTGGGCATCATCCTCGACGTCGCCCACTGCTCTCGGGACACCGTCAAGGACGTCGCCGCCGTCGCCACGAAACCGTTCCTGTGCACCCACTCCAACCTCAAGGAACCGGGCCACAAAAACGGGGATCACCCGCGCTTCATCGAACCGGACTACGCCAGGATGGTGGTGGAATCCGGCGGCGTCGTCGGCGCCTGGATCGCCGTCCTGGCGGAGGAAAAACTGCCCGGCATGATCCGCCACCTGTTCCGCATGATCGACGCGCTCGGTATCGACCATGTCGGGATCGGCACCGACATGCCCGCCGGCGTCGCCGCGACGGAAATGCCGGATTTTTCCCGCCACCCCGAGATCGTCGCAGCCCTGGTCGCGCACGGCCTCACCAAGGAGGAAACCGACAAAGTGTGTTCCGGCAACTGGCTCCGCGTGCTGCGCGCGGTGCGCGCATGACCGGTTCGGCAAGCCCTGACGCCCCCAACACGGGCACCCCCCACACTGGCGCCCCCAAAACGGGCGCGCCCCAAACCGGCGCCCCCAACGCCGGCGCCCCCAACGCCAATGACCGCGACGCCAGCAAGCGTCAGGCCGCGATGGAAGCGGTGGCGATGGTGCAGGACGGTATGGTTGTCGGCTTGGGCACCGGCTCGACCGCCGCCTTCGCCATCGACGGGCTGATCGCCCGCGTCCGCGATGGCCTGCGCATCCTCGGCATCCCCACCAGTGAGCGTAGCGCCAGGCAGGCGCGTGACGGCGGCATCCCCCTGACCGATTTTGCCAGCCATCCCCAACTGGACCTGACGATCGACGGCGCCGATGAGATCGCCCGCGACTCGCTGAACCTCATCAAGGGTCTTGGCGGCGCGCTGCTGCGGGAAAAGATCGTCGCCGCCGCCAGCACCCGGCTCGTGATCGTCGCCGACGCTCCGAAACTGGTGACCCGGCTGGGCGGCACCGTGCCTGTCCCGGTGGAGGTCGTCGCCTTCGGCTGGGAAACCACCGCCGCCCGCCTCGCCCGCCTCGGCGTCAATCCCGTCCAGCGAATGGCACAAGACGGCACCGCCTTCCGCACTGATGGCGGGAACCTGATCCTCGACTGCCATGTCGGCGTCATTGCCGACCCGGTGCGGCTGGAACAGGACCTGTCCGCCACCATCGGCGTGGTCGAGACCGGTCTGTTCATCGCCATGGCCGCGACCGCCCTGGTGGCGACACCGGACGGACTTGTCCGGCTGGATCGCCCGGGCCAACCGGCCGATTGATCCCCTTCGGTCGGGCTGCCGTATCGGTGGTGGCGGGACTACCGGCTCGCCACCTGCCGCGTGACCTGCCGGACCGTCATGCACGCGCCCTTGCGGCGAACGGAACACGCATCCCGCGCATCAGACCGGGTCAACCCGATTACCTGCGCCCGCCATAACGTCTTCTTCCGCAGGTGCACCGGCTCGATCCGGACTTCGCCCCCATCGGCTTTTCGCCGAGCCGTCACGGCGGCGGAATGCGCGGCGGCCTGCGTGGAATAGGTGCCCACCTGAACCTTCCAGTTCGCTGCCACCCGCATCCGCGCCGACGCCGGCCGGACCACGTCCGCCGCATGAGTGGAGGTGATCAGTGTGAGCCGCGTCCGTGCCGTCCGCGCCCGCCCCCGCGCCGGTCGCACCACTTCCGCCGCGTGGGCGGAGGCGAAGAGCGTCACCCGCGAGGCGACCTCCACCGGCCGGTGGAACGCCGGCACGTCCATCTGCTCGAACCCATGATCGAGCAGCGACGTCATCTGGACGTCGCGTTCCCCGTTCGTGGCCGCGCCCATCACCACGCCCACCAGCCGCACCCCGTCGCGCATCGCGCTGGTGACCAGGTTGTGGCCCGACGCATCGGTGTAGCCGGTCTTCAATCCGTCAGCCCCCGGGTACGTCCGCAGCATCGTGTCGTGATTGAAAATGATCTGCCGGTGCCACGCGAAGCTCGGTGTCGAGAAATAGCCGTAGTAGTTGGGAAAATCGCTGATCAGCCGCCGGCTCAGCACCGCCATGTCCCGCGCGGTGGTCCACTGGTTGGGGTTCGGCAGGCCGGAGGCGTTGGCGAAGGTGGTGCGCGCCATGCCGAGCGCCCGGGCCCGCAGCGTCATCATCTGTGCAAAACGATCCTCACTGCCGCCAAGCAGTTCACCCAACGCGGCGGCCGCGTCGTTCGCCGACTTCGTCACCAGGCCCAGGATCGCCTGCTCCACGATCAGGTGAGTGCCGGGAACCAGGCCCAGCTTCGTCGGTTCCATCGACGCGGCATGCGCCGAAACCGGAACCACCGTGTTCAGGCTGATCCGCCGGTCGCGCAACGCCTCGAACGTCAGGTAAAGGGTCATCATCTTGGTCAGGCTGGCCGGCCGCCGCGGCTGGTCGGCGTTCACATCTTCCAGCACGTCGCCGGTTCTGGCATCGACCACGATGGAACTGTAGCGCGCAGATCCCACCTGGGCGTGCGCCGGCGTGGTAATGGCCAATGTGACCAGCAACCATGAGGCAAAACCGCTTATGGCCAGCAGGCCGCGCGATAGCTGCTTGCGCATGAGGCACCCGACGCTGGCCATTTGTGTCCCTTCCTGAGCCGCGGCGAAACTTTATGTGTCCGAGGCGTGGGCTGTCCAGCCCAAAACTGTCCGAAAACCGAAAAATGTGAAGACGTTACCGGGCGACGCTCGCGTGGTTTCATGCCCTCGCCGGTGTCATCCGCCTATCGCCGTAACCGGAACGATGCGATTTGTGCGACGCACAAAAATTCCTTGATCGGAGCTTGCGAAGTTTCTATACCGACGGTGCTGCGGTGCAGCAGAGTCGGGCGCCTTCCAGGATGCCGACGCCGGCCGGCGTCGTGTTCGTCCGACTCCACACTTTCGCCGCCGAGTGCGTGTAGACCCGCCCTTAAACGAAAAGTGAGAAAACCCGATGACAGCGAGCAAGTCGAAAATCGTCGAAATGACCACGGCCGCCGAATCCGCCGCCAGCAAGTCCGTCGAAGCAGCCGTT
>DATAZJ010000564.1:0-3089 GCA_036272115.1 Rhodopila sp.
CACAGCGCGATTTCGCCAGCCGACGGCGGCCGCCCCCCCGGCGGCCGCCACGGCAACAGCGGAGCCAGCATCAATTCCGTTCGCAACAACCGAATGCTGCCCAGCATCTGATCGAGCAACTGCCCCTCGGGCCCGGCGAACGGATGACCACTCCGATCCTCCTCCCGCCCCGGCGGCTCGCCAATGATCAGCGTGGTGCTGGCAGGATCACCCTCGGCGAACACCAGGTTGCTGGCGGTGTCCCGCAAGGCGCATCCATCGAAAGCCGCGAGGCTGGCCCGCAGGTCGTCCAACGTCGCCGCCTGCCCCGCCAGACCGACGGCCCGTTCCGCCGGCGTCCCCTTCGGCGGCTCAATCCGGGATACGTCTCTCGCCACCGGCGTGGGCCGCGGCAAAGCAACCGGCGCAGACTCGACCGGCCGCAACCGGTCGATGGGGTCGAGGTCTATCGCCTCGTCCGCACCCCATTCGACCTGTAGGCGCAACAATGCGAAAGCATCATCCAAGCAAGGCGGCCCGGAAACGATCCCGTTCTATGTGAGGAACGAGATTCTTCTTGCCATCATGCGTCGCCGGACCGTCGGTGACCCGCAACAGGATGAACGACAGCCCACCGCCCTCACGGACCAGCCGGCGCCCTTCCGCCATGTCGGCTTCCGTGTTGATCACATGCACCACCGGAAACCCGCAGCCCGCGGCAATGACATCCAGCCGAACCCCCAAGCCGGTATGACTGTCCTGGTTGCCCGTCTCACCGTAGTGGCCATTGTCTACACAGATGATCGTCAGATTGGGCGGGTTCTGCAACGCGATCGTCGCCAGCGCACCGACATTCATCAGCAACTCGCCATCGCCGGTCGCCACCAGCACCCGCCGCTTCGGCTGAGCCAGCGCCAGGCCGAGGCCCATCATCGGCGCCGCCCCCATCGCCCCGCCCAACCCGAACAGGCTGGGCGATTCATGCGTCAGCGCCGACAATTCCCACGCCGTGCCCGCCAGTCCGGCGACCATCAGGAAATCACCGGGCCGTTCGATCAACGCCGGCACCGCCTGGCGGCGATCCAGTACCGCGTCCGGCAGGGTTGCTGTTTGCAGCTTGCTCAATTTGGCCATGATACAGCGCCCCTCAAAACTTCTTCGCGCCGATCAGGCGCTGGGTCAGTAGCACGGCGACCTGCTGGCCGGACTGGAACGCCATGGTGATGGCGGCACTGACGGCGGTGATCACCTCGGCCGGATGTTCCGCCCGCAATACGATCACGCCCATCGCCTTCAGCACCGGTTCCACCGCCTGGCCCATGGCGAACTGCCACGGATTGCCCTCGCCATATTCACCGCGCATCGAAACCAGCGTCAGGAACGGGAACCGCCCGCCCTGGGTCAGCGACAGCATGTTGATGCAATTTCCGACACCGGACGACTGCATCAGCAGCACCGCCCGCTGCCCGCCCAGATCGGCACCGGCGACCATCGCCACGCCTTCCTCCTCGGTGGTCAGCGGGATCGAATGCACATCCGGATCGGCCAGCGACCGGTCGATCAGCACCTTGTGCCCGGCATCCGGCACATAGCAGAACTGACTCACCCCGTTCGCCTGCAGCAAGTCGTACAGCGCACTTGGCCAAGTATCTTTCGTGATCGCATCTGGCATCGTATTGTCCCATTTCATCAAAATGACTTCACCCGAAGCACGACGTCAGCAACTGGGCAAACGCCCGAGCCCGATGGCTGACAGCATGTTTCTGCTCCGGATCAATCTCGCCGAATGTCCGCCCCGAACCAGCGGGAACGAACATCGGATCATAGCCAAACCCTTTCTCACCCCGAGGCGGCCACACCACCTCACCGTCCACACGCCCCAGGAACGTCTCGGTATGCCCATCCGGCCACGCCAGGCACAGCGCCGCGACGAACCACGCACGCCGATCCGGATTGTCGCCGATGCGTTCATGCACCAGCGCCATCGCCTGACCGAAATCCTTCGCTGCCCCCGCCCAACGCGCCGAATACACCCCCGGCGCACCATCCAGCGCGGCGACGCAAAACCCGGAATCATCAGACAGCGCCGGCATCCCTGTCGCCACCGCAGCCGCCAACGCCTTGATACGCGCATTGCCGGCGAAATCCGGCGCATCCTCCACGGGCTCCGGCAAGCCCAATGCGCCGGCCGAGACCACCTCGATCCCCAACGGCCGCAGCAGCGCCTCGATCTCGCGCAGCTTGCCCTTGTTGTGGCTGGCCAGGACCAGCCTGCGGTCCGGTGCGAGCTTCCGCGCCATCAGTCCCCCAGCGCCTGTCGCTGCAGCCCGAACAGTTCGGTCGTCCCCGTTCGCGCCAACCCCAGCAGCGCATGGAAATGCGCCTCGTCGAACGCCGACTTCTCCGCCGTGGCCTGGATTTCGACGATCCCGCCGCCATCCGTCAGCACGAAGTTGGAGTCGGCATCCGCGCCGGAATCCTCATCATAATCCAGGTCCAGCACCGGCGTACCGCCGACAATACCGCACGACACCGCGGCAACCTGGCCGGTCAGCGGGATGGTTTTCAGCACGTTCATCTTCACCAGGTGCCGGAACGCCAGCGACAGCGCGACCCAGGCGCCGGTGATCGCCGCGCAGCGCGTGCCGCCATCGGCGTTCAGCACGTCGCAGTCCAGGGTGATCGACATCTCCCCCATCGCCGCCCGATCCACCACCGCCCGCAGGCTACGACCGATCAGCCGCTGGATTTCCTGCGTCCGCCCGGATTGCTTGCCACGAGCGGCCTCCCGGTCGCCGCGCGTATGCGTCGCCCGCGGCAGCATGCCGTATTCGGCGGTCACCCAGCCCAGCCCGGTGTTGCGCAGGAACGGCGGCACCCGCGTCTCGACGCTGGCGGCACACAGCACTTCGGTGTTGCCCATGCGGATCAGCGCGGAGCCCTCGGCATGCCGGGCAAACCCTGTGGTGATGGAGATTTTCCGTAATTCGTCGGCAGCACGGCCGGAAGGGCGCATGGATCTCGGTCCTCGGGTGGGTTCGGGCCGGACCATACAGCGTCGCGAGCCTACCGCAACCTGGACAGCAGGCAGGCCGCCGCGTAACGCTGCG
>DATAZJ010000565.1:0-4564 GCA_036272115.1 Rhodopila sp.
CCGAACTGCAGCTTGTCGAACGGCACTTCCACCAGCTTGGCATCCATGCCCAGGAACCCGCCGACCGACAACACCGCGTGAATGGCATGATCGCTGCCAATCACCAGGTCGTCGACACTGCCGATCTTCTGCTTCTGGTCATTGTAAACCGAAGATCCGACGATCTTGCTGGTCCGCATTCCGCCATTGTCCGTCATGATCGGGTTGCGAGCGGACGGGGTGTTATAGCCGCTGCCGGTTGGGCTGCCTGCCGTGTCATGGGTGGCCGGCGCGCTCGTCGCGGCCATGGAATGATTTTGTCCCGGTGGCGCGGGTGTCTGTGCCATCGCCGGAAGAACGAACGCCGCTGCCAGCAGCGATGCGGTGGTGAAAACTTTCATAAAACGCCTCCTTCAGGTCGGTTCTCCGGCTGCGACGCCGGATGCTGCCACAACGGCCGCCGCCATGATCGGTTTGCCGTGGTCATTGCCCGTCCCGAACTGTTGATTGGGCCTTTGCCGAACACCACAAAAGCCCCAGCCCCTATGTCGGCAGGCGCCCCATCATCACCGCGATATCCCGCGCCATCTCCAGCCCCTGTTCGGGTGCCAGCGACACCGCCCGATGGAAGATGCGCTTGGTCTGCGACAGGAACGCCTGGTTCCATCCGGCGAGCTTCTCGGCCATCGCCATCGCCTCCGCCATCAGCCTGTCATCCGTCACGACGCGGTTGACCATGCCCAGTTCATAGGCCCGCTGCGGCAGCATGTTCTCGCACAGCGTCAGCAACTCGAACGCGATCTTGCGGCCCATCAGATGCACCGCCTGTGCGGTTACGGTCGAGGCCGTCAGCCCCGCCTTCAGTTCCGGATAGCCGAACCGAGCGCTTTCCGCCGCCACGCACAGATCGCTGCCCAGCGCCAACCCGCATCCGGCGCCCAGCGCATAGCCATGCACCGCCGCGATGATCGGTTTGTCCATCCGGGCCAGCAGTTTGGTCAGCGCGATGTTCCTGTCGCCATGCTTCAGCAGGGCAGGGCGGGTCTCCGCCGTCAGTGGCCGCGGCGTCGAGGTATCGGCACCGGCACAGAACGCCCGCCCCGCCCCGGCCAGGATCACCACCGACACTGCGTCGTCATCCTGTGCGGCCAGCAGCGCGTCGGTCAGCGCATGCACCAGATCGGCGTTCAGCGCATTCAGCTTGGTCGGCCGGTTCAGAGTCAGCACGCGCACCGCGCCCCGTTGTTCAGTCAGCAGTACTTCGTCCATGGTGCGTTCTCCCCCTTGCTTGCCGCCACAGGACACCTTGCCGTCCCGTCCGGCGTCAAGTCCGAGACCGGCAGCCTGACCGAACTGCATTGCCGCCAACACGGATTGGACCTAGTGTCACCTTGACGAACGGCTTACCTGGGCGGCAGAAGCCCCGGTGGGCACGGTCAAGGGTCACGGCAAGTGACTCGGCCGGGCTGGAGGAACAGGAGTCCGACTTGCAGGCGACCGATATCAAGGATCCCGACTACTTCCACAAAGTGGTCGACTGCCAATGGGCCTGTCCGGCCCACACCCCCGTCCCCGAATACATCCGTCTCATCGCCGCGGGGCGCTACGCAGACGCGTTCATGATCAACTGGAAATCCAACGTGTTTCCGGGGATTTTGGGACGCACCTGCGACCGCCCATGTGAGCCGGCCTGCCGCCGCGGCCGGGTGGAGGAAGAACCCGTCGCCATCTGCCGCCTGAAGCGCGTCGCCGCCGACTACAAGGGCGACGTCAGCGACCGCATGCCGCCCGCCACCACCACCCGCAACGGCAAGAAGATCGCCCTCGTCGGCGCCGGTCCCGCCTCCCTCACCGTCGCCCGCGATCTGGCCCCCCTCGGCTACCACCTGGTGATCTACGACGGCGACAAACGAGCCGGCGGGATGATCCGCAGCCAGATCCCGAAATTCCGCCTGCCCGAGGAAGTCATCGACGAGGAAGTCGGCTACATCACCGACATGGGCCCGGAAATGCGCCTCGGCCAGCGCATCGACAGCCTTAAGGGTCTGATGGATGACGGCTACGACGCGATTTTTATCGGTTCCGGCGCACCGCGTGGCCGCGATTTGGACCTTCCCGGGCGGCAGGAAGCCGCCGCGAACATCCACATCGGTATCGACTGGCTGTCCTCGGTTTCATTCGGCCATATCACCCAGATCGGCCGGCGTGTGATCGTGCTGGGCGGCGGCAACACGGCGATGGATTGCTGCCGGTCCTCCCGCCGCCTTGGCGGCGACGACGTGAAGGTCGTCGTCCGCTCCGGCTTCGAGGAAATGAAGGCCTCGCCCTGGGAAAAGGAAGACGCGATCGGTGAGGACATCCCGATCCTGAACTTCCTGGTGCCGAAGGAATTCAAGCACCACGACGGCAAGCTGTACGGCATGACGTTCGAGACGGTGAAGGCCGAGTATGACGCGCGCGGCCGCCGCAAGCTGGTGCCGACGGGCGAGCCGGAAAAATTCTTCGAGTGCGACGACGTGCTGGTCGCCGTCGGCCAGGAAAACGCCTTCCCGTGGATCGAGCGCGACATCGGCCTCGACTTCAACGAATGGGACATGCCGGTGGTGAATGAAACCACCTTCCAGTCCACGGAACCGCGCGTGTTCCTCGGTGGTGACGCGGCGTTCGGGCCGAAGAACATCATCTGGGCGGTGGCGCACGGGCATCAGGCGGCGATCTCCATCCATCAGTTCTGCCAGGGCACGGACGTGAATGACCGGCCGCCGCCGATGGTGACCCTGGTCAGCCAGAAGATGGGCATCCACGAGTGGAGCTACGACAACCCCGTTTCACCAGACCTGCGCTTCAAGGTGCCGCATCGGAACAAGGCCATCGCGCTGAAGGACATCAAGGCGGAGGTGGAACTCGGCTTCGACGACAAGCTCGCCTTCGCTGAGGCGCAGCGCTGCTTGAACTGCGACGTGCAGACCATCTTCACCGACAATCTGTGCATCGAGTGCGACGCCTGCGTCGATATCTGCCCGGTCGACTGCATCACATTCACCGAGGACGGCGAGGAAGCCGAACTGCGCACAAGGCTGATGGCACCGGCGCATAACCTCGAACAGGCGCTGTATGTGTCCGGTCACCTCAAGACCGGCCGGATCATGGCGAAGGACGAAGACGTCTGCCTGCATTGCGGGCTGTGCGCGGAACGCTGCCCGACCGGCGCGTGGGATATGGACCGTTTCCTGATCGATGTGGCTCAAGCGGAGAACGCATGCTGCAGCAAGTAGACCGCGTTGCCACGGGGGCTGATGGCCTCCAGCGCGTCAACGACTTCGTCGTCAAATTCGCCAATGTCAACGGATCGGGGTCGGCCAGCGCCAATGCGCTGTTCGCCAAGGCCGTCTTGCGCATGGGCATCGCGGCGACGCCCCGCAACATCTTTCCCTCCAACATCCAGGGCCTGCCCACCTGGTATGAGGTGCGGATTTCCGACGCCGGCCACCTGGCGGCCCGCGGCGGCGGTCCCGACCTGATGGTGGCGATGAACCCGCAGACCTGGGACCAGGACGTCAAGTCCATCGAACCCGGCGGCTACCTGTTCTACGACAACACCAAACCGATGCCGCCGGAAAAATTCCGCAACGACATCGTCGTCATCGGCGTGCCGCTGACAGAGATCACCAACAAGGCCTACAGCGATTCCCGGCAACGCCAGTTGTTCAAGAACATCGTCGGCCTGGGCGCCCTGTCAGCGCTGATCGAGATGGACCCCGTGGTCATCGAGCAGCTTCTGGGCGAGCAGTTCAAGGGCCGCGACAAGCTGATCGCCGCCAACGTCCAGGCCCTGAACATGGGCCGCGACTGGGTGAAGCAGAACCTCGACTGGCCCATCGGCCTGACGCTGCGCCACGCCAACACCGTCGGCGACCGCATCTTCATCGACGGCAACAGCGCTGCCGCCCTCGGTGCCGTCTATGGCGGCGCCACCGTCTGCGCCTGGTATCCGATCACCCCGTCCTCCTCCCTGGCCGAGGCCTTCATTCGTTACTGCGGCCAGATGCGCACCGACAAGGCGACGGGCAAGAAGAACTTCGCTATCGTCCAGGCCGAGGACGAACTCGCCTCCATCGGCATGGTCATCGGCGCCGCCTGGAACGGCGCTCGGGCCTTCACGGCGACGTCCGGCCCCGGCATCTCGCTGATGCAGGAATTCATCGGCCTCGCCTATTTCGCCGAAATCCCCGCGGTCATCTTCGACGTCCAACGCGCCGGCCCGTCCACCGGCATGCCCACCCGCACCCAGCAAACCGACATCACCGCCTGTGCCTACGCCTCCCACGGCGACACCAAACACGTCCTGCTAATCCCCGAAGACCCGTACGAGTGCTTCGAATTCGGCTCCCTGGCGTTCGATCTGGCGGATCGCCTGCAAACCCCGATCTTTGTCATGCTGGACCTGGAAATCGGCATGAACGACCGCCTGACCAAACCGTTCGAGTGGGACGACTCCCGCCGCCTCGACCGCGGCAAGGTCATGTCCGCCGAGGACCTCGAATCCGGCAAACTATTCGGCCGCTACCTGGATGTGGACAACGAC
>DATAZJ010000566.1:0-3439 GCA_036272115.1 Rhodopila sp.
ATGCCGGCGCATGCCGGTATCCACGCCTTTTACGAGCGGAAACAAAGGCATGGATGGCGAGCCTGCGCTCGCCATGACGGTTGCACGGCGGTGCCGATGGGTCAACATCAAGGGCGATTGGTATCACATGCTGTCAGCCGCCGGCAGCGCTTTCGACCAGCGATCCGGCCAGCAACGTCTGCAAGGCGGACCGAAGCCGGCGCATCGGTTCATCCCAGGCCCCGGGTTTCTGCTGGCGGAACAATCGCACGGACGGATACCAGGGGCTGTCCTCCCGATCCAGCATCCAGCGCCAGTCGGCGGCTTTCGGGATCAGGATCCATGCCGGCTTGCCCAGCGCGCCGGCCAGATGACCCATGGAGGTATCGACCGTCACCACAAGATCGAGGTTCTCGATCAGCGCAGCGGTTTCTCCGAAATCCTTCAGGTCTTCCGACAGGTCGGTCATGCCGGGGAACCGCTGCATCGTCTCCCAATCCCTGGCGGGCATTGGTTTTTGCAGGGAGATGAAGGCGGCGGGCCCCGCATCGGCGAACGATGCCAGCGCCGCCAGCGGCAGCGACCGCCGGCGGTCGTTCGGGTGCGTCGGCCTGCCGGTCCAAGCCAGGCCGATGCGCTTTATCCCGGCCGGCAGTGTCGCCGCGAGACGATCGCGCCAGAACTCGATGCGGGCGGGATCGGCTTTCAGGTAAGGAATTCCGGTCGGAATGGAGTCCAACTGTGTACGAAACAAATATGGCAGGCTGGACAGCCGGCAATGCGCCGCGTGGCCGGGAACGTCGGTCCAGCGATGACAGTACTGTGACACACCCGGAACGTTGGTCAGCAGCGGCCCCATCTCGGCGCTGCAACCCACGATCACCTCCTGACAGCGTTCGGCCGCCATAGGGATGTAGCGGGCGAACTGGATGGTGTCGCCATAGCCCTGGTCGCCCACCAGCAGCAGCTTGCCGTTCGGAATGCGCATGCCGTTCCAGTGCGCCGAGGTCATCGCCGGCATCGTGGCTTTGCCCGCGTCGGTCATGTTGCGCCATTCATATTCCATCCAGCCCGGATCGAAATCGCCGATCGCGAGCAGGTTCTGCGCCATCGCAAGATGCCCGTCGGCATGGTCGTGCTTCAGGCCCAGCGCCCGCAGCAGGCAGGCCATGGCGCGTTCCCGGTCGTCCACATCGACGAAAATCAGCGACAGATTGACCAGATGTTCCGGGTTGTTCGGATCGAGCCGGATCGATTCCTGGCCCGCCGCAAGCGCCTCATCCATCCGATAGGTGCTGCGGCAGAGCGAGCTGAGATGGGCGTACCACGTTGCGTTTCCGGGCCGGATCTGGATTGCCCGGCGCAGCAGGGCGACGCCCCGGTCGGGATCGCCGACCATCGCCGCGACGATGCCTTGCAGCGCCAGCGCCGCGGGATGGTCCGGCGAGGCGGCCAGGACGTCGGAGCAGATCCCGCTCGCCTCATTCAGCCGCTTGGCCTGGGCCGCGGCCTGGGCTCGGGCCAGTGCCTGCTCGACGGTCTCCCCGTTGACGGTGGGGCGCGGCGCGGCGGCTGGCGGTTGGGTCCGAGCTGGTTGCTGGGCCGTCAATTGTTGGGCCGCCGGTTGCTGGACAGTATTGTTTCCACTCATGATCGATGAATGCCCTGGAGACCCCTGTGGCGGCAAGTGCTTTCGCTGCCGGCACGCGCAAGCCTCGACAATCCTATGAAATAATCCGGTGCTGTAAAATAGTTCGGCTCGGTGATTGCCGAGCGGGGCTGGGCGGTACAGTTTGGGCGGGCGCTTTGGGATGCTTTGCTGTCTATGAATGGACCACCGCTGATCGACCCGACCGACGGATTGCCGCCGGATCGGCGTTTGCTGGCCATGCTGTCGCTGGGGATCGCCGTCTGCATGGCGGTGCTGGATGGCTCGATCGCCAACGTTGCGCTACCCACCATTGCGCGGCAGTTGCACGCGACCCCCGCCGAGTCGATCTGGGTGGTGAATTCCTACCAGCTTGCGGTGACCATCAGCCTGTTGCCGCTGGCGTCGCTGGGCGACGTGCATGGCCATCGCCGGGTTTTCTGCTGGGGGCTGGTGCTGTACACGATCGCCTCGGTGGGCTGCGCCGAGGCAACGACCCTGCCCCAGCTTGTCATGGGCCGTGTGCTGCAAGGCTTCGGGGGCGCCGGAATCATGAGCGTCAATGGGGCGCTGGTCCGCTTCATCTTCCCTCGGTCGCAGCTTGGCCGCGGCATCGGCTACAACGTGCTGGTGGTGGCGACGTCGTCCGCGGCCGGGCCGTCGGTGGCCGCGGCGATCATGGCGGTGGCGTCGTGGCCGTGGCTGTTCGCCATCCAGGTGCCGTTCGGGATCGCGTCACTGCTGATGTCGATGCGGTTCCTGCCGCGGTCTCCGCTGACGTCGCATGCGTTCGATGTGCGCAGCGCGGCGATGAACGCGGTGACGCTGGGACTGTTCATCACCGGGCTGGACGGGATCGGGCATGGTGAGCGGCTGCCGCTGATCGTGGCGGAGCTGGGCGGCAGCCTGGTGATGGGGTTCATCTTCGTGCGGCGGCAGTTGACGCTGCGGCCGCCGATGCTGCCGGTGGATTTGCTGATCCAGCGGCCGATCTTCGCGTTGTCGGCGGCGACGGCGGTGTGTTCGCACGCGGCGCAGATCATCGCGCTGGTGATCCTGCCGTTCTATTTTCAATACGCGGGCGGGCTGTCGCCGCGCGATATCGGCGTGCTGATGACGCCCTGGCCGTTGGCCGTTGTCGTGGTGGCGCCGATCGCCGGGCGGCTGGCGGACAAGTATTCCGCCGGGATTCTGGGCGGCCTGGGGCTGGCGGTGATGACGAGCGGCCTGGTGCTGACCTTGCTGATGCCGGCGACAGCGGCATGGCCGGATATCGCCTGGCGGTTTGCCCTGTGCGGCGCGGGATTCGGGCTGTTCCAGGCGCCGAACAACCGGCTGCTGATCGGCAGTGCGCCGCCGGACCGCGCCGGGGCGGGCAGCGGGATGCTGTCCACGTCCCGGTTGGTCGGGCAGACCACCGGCAGTGCGCTGGTCGCCGTGGTGCTGGGGCTGACGCATGGCGGACCGGATTCGATCGTCCATGCGACGCATATCGCCCTGGGGATGGCGGCCGTATTCGCCGCCTCCGCCATGGGGTTGAGCTGGCTGCGCGTGCTCCCGCGGTAGGCGGACGGATGGGGTGGGCCCATCCGTCGCCGGGTCGTGGCTGGAGGGGCGTGCCAATCCTACACCTGGGTCAGGCCACCATCGGCGACGAGGTCGATGCCGGTGCTGTAGCTGCTGTCGTCGGAAGCGAGGAAAAGGACCGCCGAGGCCATTTCCTCCGGCCGGCCGATGCGCCCGAGCGGCGTCATCTGGCTGAAGTTCGTCCGGGCGCCGTCGGCTTCTTCTTTTGTCTTGAACTGGCCGTCG
>DATAZJ010000567.1:0-10724 GCA_036272115.1 Rhodopila sp.
TCGTTGGCAACCGACAGCACGATGTGGCCGTCCTGGGTCGGAAACACCTGATAGGGCGCGATATTGGGATGCTGGTTGCCCAACCGAGCCGGATTCTCGTCAGTCGCCAGATAGTTCATGCCCTGGTTGGCCAGCCAGGCAACATGCGTATCCAACATGCCGATATCGATCTGCTGCCCTTGCCCCGTCAGGTCGCGATGGCGCAGCGCCGCCAGGATGCCGATGCAGCCATACAGCCCGGCAAACAGATCGGCCACCGGCACGCCGACCTTCTGCGGCAGCCCGTCCGGCTCGCCGGTCAGGCTCATCACCCCACCCATCGCCTGGATCAAGCTGTCATCCCCCGGCCGAGGCGCATAAGGCCCCGTCTGCCCGAACCCGGTGATCGAGCAATAGATCAGCCGAGGGAACTTCGCATGCAACTGCTCATACCCCAGCCCGTATTTCGCCAGCGCGCCGACCTTGAAGTTCTCCACCAGGATGTCGCAGCCGGCGATCAGCTTCAGCGCGATCTCCTGGCCGTCCTTCTGGCCGATATCCAGCGTGACCGACTGCTTGTTGCGATTCACCCCGACGAAATACGCGCTCTCCTGCGTCCCGGGCATGACAGGGGGCGCGAAACCGCGGGTGTCGTCGCCGGCACCGGGCCGCTCGATCTTGATCACATCGGCGCCGAGATCGGCCAGCATCTGCACGCAGGTCGGTCCCGCCAGCACACGGGTCAGGTCGAATACACGCAGGCCCCTCAGCGGACCGGTCGGTTCTGTCATATCCATCTCCAAGACGCCGGTTGATCTGTCCGGCCGTTGCCAGATAATGGGTCAAGCGACGCCACCCGGCAAGCAACACGCCCTTCTGGGCGAACGACCGGGCCGGCCGCATCGGGAAGAACCAAAGTCCATGCCACCAGACACCAGCGATAGCATCGAATCCCGAAGATCGTGGCACGCCGCGTTGCTGACCCTGGCGATCCTGTCGCTGTCCTTCGGCTCGCCGCTGCTCGCGGTGGTGGGGCTGCGCGACATCCAGGCGGCGATGCACACCGACCGTTCCGTCGTTTCCCTGGCGAGTTCCCTGGTGTGGATCGGCAACGGTGTCGGCGGCATCCCGATGGGTTGGCTGGCGGACCGGATCGGCATCCGCAAGACCGTCGCCATGGGCACCCTGTCGATGGCCGCCGGCATGGCGCTGTCCAGCACCGGCACCGTCTGGGCGCTGTATGTCGGGCACGGGCTGCTGGTCGGCTTCCTGGGCAACGGCGCCATCTACGCCCCGCTGATGATCTATGTCAGCCGCTGGTTCGACCGCCGCCGAGGCACCGCCATCGCCCTGATTTCCTCCGGACAATACATCGCCGGCATGGTCTGGCCTTCGGTCATGGAGCTGGGGATCAAGCATGTCGGCTGGCAGACCGTCATGCTGGCCTACGGCGCCGTCGTCCTGGCGATCCTGCCGCTGCTGACGCTGCTGCGCCAGCCGCCCGAACCTCTAAGCCTTGCCGCCGGCCGACCCGGCCCCCGCACCGGCCACCTCGTCCTCGGTTTCCGCCCCAACACCGCCATGTTGCTGATCTGCATTGCCAGCTTCTGCTGCTGCGTGCCGATGGCCATCCCGTCCTCGCATCTGGTCGCGTTCTGCGGCGACCTCGGTATCCCGGCCGGCCAGGGCGCGGCGATGCTGTCGGTGATGCTGGCCTGCGCGTTCATTTCGCGCCAGTTCTGGGGCGCCTTCGCCGACCGTTTCGGCGGCCTTCGCACCGTGATGGCCGGGTCGGCGCTGCAGGCGCTGGCCATCGGCGCCTTCCTGCTGACCCGCGACGAAGCCGGGCTGTTCGCCGTCGCCAGCGCCTTCGGCTTCGGCTTCAGCGGCATCATCCCGTCCTACTCGGTGGCGATCCGCGACCTCTACCCGTCGAGGGAAGCATCATGGCGCATCCCGACCGTGCTGATGACCGCGATGTCGGGGATGGCGTTCGGAAGCTGGTTCGCCGGCAAGCAGGTCGACCTGTTCCTGTCCTACCGGCCGGCCTTCGCCTCCGGCGTGGCGTTCAACCTGATCAACCTGATGGTGATCCTGTTCCTGGTCAGCCGAATGGTCCCCCGCCGACGCCTGACCATGGCCGCGGCGTCCTGAGGTCGGGTTCAGATGTCGGCGCCGTCCCGCGATCCGATCAAATCGGCGATGCACTCGATCAGCCGGCCGGCCGTCTCGATCGCCATGTTCGCCTGTTCCAGGGAGACGTTCGCTTCCGGCTCCGCCCCATAGTCCGCGATGGACTTTATCTCGTCGCATTGGTGAGAAACCGGACAAATTCCGGGTCGATTCGCGATTCGCTCAGCGCCAGACGAGCGAATTCGGTACGAAGCCCACGGTGGGTCTTGGCGATCTTACCGGTTCGATGGTGCAGGTATGCCTCCGCCGCATGATATGCGGCGAGATAAGCTTCCCGGCCTGCGATGTATGTTATCTTCAACGTGACAACGGCCCTCGCATCGACAAGGTGGCGCCGTGCGGTCGCCAGGGCCTGACTTGCCTCCTGCGTCAAAGATCAACACCCTCGCGCCGGATTTCCCCCATCAGCAGCGATCGGGTTCGGTAGGCCCCCGCGGGAAACGGCTTCGGCGAGATCACCGCATCGGTATCCAGCAGGATAGCTGTCGTAATCGCGCCTAACGGCTGCAATTCCTCCCACAGGCTGCTGAAGTCGCGCAGAAACACCGCGACATCGTAATCGGAGTCCGACCGCGCATCACCGCGGGCTCGGGAGCCAAACAACACCGCACGTTCCAGCCGCGCGCCGTAGAGGGCGTCGAGCGCGGCGCGGAAGCGGCGCATGACCGGGTCGTCGGCGGGATCGGACTGCATCGTGACGAAAAGCTTAGCACAAAGGGAGGCGTGTGCCGATGTGCGATCCAATTTGGCACCGGGCCTCGAACGGGTGGCACGCATAACGACGCCCGACAATGATCGCTCCACGCGACTCGTTCCCTGCCCGCCGAGTTGAGCGCTGTTCGGAGCACCACCCCATTTCGCCGCGGTGGATCGGAAAGTAATCAAGCGCATCGCGGAGTTTCGCGGTGTTTGCTCGGAGTTTCTCGGAGGCGTGCCGGATTTGACCTGCGGATGCGATGCCAATTGCGGGCATTCCGCACAGCCGGCGAGAGGCAGTCACGGTACTGGATCCAACCGGCTGAAATTTCCTCTCCGCGAGCCTCCGCGCGAACTCAACGAAACTCCGCGCCATTCTTGATCGCTTTCCCGCCGACGGATTCACGGATCGTGCATGGTCCTGCGCGGGCGAAACGACGGGATGCAACGGACAACGCCAGCAGAGCGGCTGCCGTTGAGCCGGTTGAAGATGATTGTCGCGGCAGTGTCGACAACCCATTGACGGACGACCCGGGAGTTCCTTATATCAAGGTCCTTCCCGAATTTCGGGCGACTGCGCACATGCGCACCACGCCCCGAACCAGAAAATTCCGATCGGCCGCGAACCCCTGGGCATCCACGCCCGAAATCCGTTCCGGCTCCCCCACAGCACCCTCACGTCCAGGCATCCCTCTCATGCACCTTGCGGAACTGAAACAGAAAACCCCAGCCGAGCTGGTGAATTTCGCCGAATCCCTCCAGATCGAGAACGCATCCTCCCTGCGCAAGCAGGACATCATGTTCGCGATCCTGAAAAACCTCGCCGACAACGACCAGCCGATCCAGGGCGACGGCACCCTCGAAATCCTCTCCGACGGCTTCGGCTTCCTCCGTAGCCCGGAGGCGAACTATCTCGCCGGTCCCGACGACATCTATGTCAGCCCCAGCCAGGTCCGCCGCTTCGGGCTGCGCACCGGCGATACCGTCGACGGCCAGATCCGCGCCCCCCGCGACGGCGAACGCTATTTCGCCCTGTTGAAGGTGGACGCGGTCAATTTCGAGCCACCCGACGCCGTCCGCCATCGCGTCAACTTCGACAACCTGACGCCGCTCTATCCCGAAGAACGCCTGAAGATGGAAACGGAGACATTCCAGTCCGTCGCCAAGGGACCGACCAAGGATTTCACCCCAAGGGTGATCGACCTCATCTCCCCCGTCGGCAAAGGCCAGCGTGCACTGATCGTGGCACCTCCGCGCACCGGCAAGACCGTCATGCTGCAGAACATGGCCGCCGCCATCGCCGCCAACCACCCCGAAGTCTTCCTGATCGTGCTGCTGATCGACGAACGGCCGGAAGAAGTCACCGACATGGCCCGCAGCGTGAAGGGCGAGGTCATCAGCTCCACCTTCGACGAGCCCGCCACCCGCCACGTGCAGGTCACCGAAATGGTGTTGGAAAAAGCCAAGCGCCTGGTTGAGCACAAGCGCGACGTGGTCATCCTGCTGGACAGCATCACCCGCCTCGCCCGTGCCTACAACACCGTGGTGCCGTCGTCGGGCAAGGTGCTGACCGGCGGTGTCGATGCCAACGCCCTGCAACGTCCGAAGCGCTTCTTCGGCGCCGCCCGCAATATCGAGGAAGGCGGCTCGCTCACCATCATCGCCACCGCCCTGATCGACACCGGCAGCCGCATGGACGAGGTGATCTTTGAAGAGTTCAAGGGCACCGGCAACTCGGAAATCATCCTGGACCGCAAGCTGTCCGACAAGCGGTCGTTCCCCGCCATCGACATCACCAAGTCCGGCACCCGCAAGGAAGAACTGCTGGTCGAGCGTGGCACACTGACCAAAATGTGGGTGCTGCGCCGCATCCTCAACCCGATGGGCACCGTCGACGCGATGGAGTTCCTGCTGGACAAGCTGAAATACAGCAAGACCAACAACGATTTCTTCGACGCGATGAATACCTGACCGCCGCGCAGGCCCCGTCGCTACGATGGGGCCTGGAATTCCACCCTGATGTGCGACGGCTCACGGATCGGATCGGCAGAACCGAGTTCAAACCGAAGTTCCGCCCCGTCACGTCCGACAAGCCTGAACCCGGCTTTTGCGAAGACATCGCGGCACACCATGTTGTCCTCGGTCTCCCGCAAGCAAGCGACCGTCGCCGCACGCGGATGTTCCGAACGCAACTGGGCAATGGCCTTCGCCACGGCAAATTGCTCGATCTCCATGCCCAGCACACGGCAGCTCATCACGAACTGCACGATTTCCGGCCCGCTCGCGAACAGCGTGCCGATCAGCCCATAATCCGCGAACTTGTCCTTCGCCCTGAACGCCGCGATACGCCCGCCCCCGGCGAAGAACGCGGCCATCTCGGCATTGGTCCACCGCTTGCCGGTCGTATTGAACTGGTTGGTCTTGTTGACCAGTTCCAGAACGCGCGAAAATTCCTTCTGATCGGTGTCGAGGATCGGCACGAACGTCACGATGCTGCCTAGACTGCCGAGGAATTCCGCCCGCGTCAGGCTGCCGCGTGTCTCCTCGCGGACCATCTGGTTCCGCACCATATCTTCCCGCCGCCCCGATTCGTCCGTCAGGTGCGCAACCCGGGTTTCCGGCGCCCACAACAGGATCCGCCGGACCAGATACGGATTGGCGCCGATGACGCGCAGGTCCGGCAGCGCCGCCTTCGCCGCCGCACGCTCCACCGGATTGTCGTCGACCAGTACGACACTCTTCGGCCTGATACCGAACGCCTGGCAAATCTCCAGGATATTCTCGCTCTTGTCCCTCCAGTTGATTTTGACCGAAACAAAATCGCTGAGTTTCACGAACAGCGGGTCCACCACGACGTCCCATTTGTCCTGCACGCTCCGCAGGTCGTTTTTTGAACAGATCGCTACCAAGATGCCCCGCGCACGCAGATGATGGATCGCCTCCCACAGCCCCATGGGCCACCCGTCGCGCTCAACCCGTCCTCCCCGATCGGCGCCATAATGCTCGGCGATCTGGCCGCGCCATAATGTATTGTCCAGGTCGAATATGACCGCCTTGACCTGATCGATCTGATTCGCGATGCGGTAAAGCGCAACTATCTGGTCGAACATCGCAGTATAGAATTCATCCTTTTTCGGCGGATAAAATGTCTCGATCTCCGGAACGGGTTCCCCGCGCAGATCAGTGTTGAAATCGACCCGCAAGTCTTCGATGACACTGTTGTGCGCGTAAATATGAATCATATCGTCGAGGACATATCGCTTGCCGACACTTGCGGCCACCGCATCGGCGTCCAGCAGGAACACATTGTTCAAGCCTGCGATCGCGCGCGCAATATGGTCGTTCAGCCGTCGGATCAGCGCCACCAGGTCGCCCTCCGTACCGATGGCTTTCGCGTGCGTGGCAATCGGCATCTGCGGAACGATGAAATTCGACACCAGGGTCAGAATCCCGGATGTTCTGTTGAACCGCAGGGCGGCATCCAGCATCGCATCGATGATCGTTCGCGCGTCGTCAAGCAGGCCGTCGAGGAAGCCGGCCTCATTAAGCTGCACCGCCCAGACCACCCGGTCCGTCAACACGAAACGGAGCGGAAGCTGAATGAGCATCAGCGAATATTCGCTGATCGGGACCGGTGGCTGCGCCGGCATTTCCCGGACGAAGTTGAACAGGACGTGGTCAAAGACAATATCCGGAAAGCGGGCAGCAAAATCCGATTTGTAGAAACCCGTCAGGCAACTGCCGACCAGCAGCAGCCGCTGAAGCTGAGTCGGTGTGACACGCAAGTCCTTGGGAACCAGAAAGTCCGCATCGCTGATGGCCTGCGGTTGGGCCAGTTCAATGAGTTGATAATCGAGGCCGGGATCGAATGGGCATTTAAGCGCGATGCGCACGCCCTCCGCCCCCATCTCACGCCCGGCGGACCGCCACATCACGCTGCCGTCGGTCCGGTAGATATGCAGCACGCCGCCCTGCAGGCCCCAGAAAACCTCATTCGGCGAAGCGTAAAGCGCGATCCGCCCAGACGCGGTGAAGCCGAATTTGGCGGCATTCGGACGCCGGCCCGGCATACCGAACGCCCAGGTCGTATTGATGAGCTTCTCCGCCGTGATGTCCGGCGTCGAATTCATGGCATCCATGAAACGCTCCGCAACAATCCATGCGACACCGCGCCCGGCGGGCAGCAGCAGGTTTCCGTCGGCGATTTCCGGCTTGGCACGACCGGCCAGACAGGCGGCCAGTCGGCTTTTGTTAGCATTCCGCACCTTCCGCCGCAACGCCGATGCCAGGCGGCGGCCCTCTCATGCCGCATAAACCGCATTCATCGTGGCGGCGGCACACCCAAATGCGGGTCGTCCGATCCAAAGCCCTACCGGACAAAAACCCGGGACCGCACGCCGAAGGCGCGCCGGCCCGCAAACACCGGCCGAACGCCATAGAATCGACGGCCGAAATACACCGGCCGCGCCACATACACTGGCCGCGGCACATACACCGGCCGGCGAACGAACACCGGCCCGGCGACAACCACCGACGGCAGTCCGACAACCACCGGTGGCGGCGCCATCACCACGACAGGCGGCGGCGTGACCACCACCGGCGGAGGCAATGCCACGGCCACGTGCCGTGTGACCACCACGGGGGGCGGCGACGACTCAACCACGGCCGACCCGGCAAGCGGCGGCAACGGCGGAGGCGCCGGCACACGGACCGCCGCATGAACCACCGGACGCCGGGCAACCACCACCGGCGGCGGCACCGCGAAAACCGGAGGCCCGACGACAACCGCCGGCGGTCCGACAACAACCACCGGCGGGACATAGCCGAAATCCTCGATCAGGACCCCGCCGATGCCATAATGAAAATGCCGGCCGCCGCGATAGAACCCACCGCCATACCCGGTATGGACATACCCGCCCCGGAAACCACCCCAGCGTCCGCCGTGAAACCCGCCACCGTGGTAGCCGCCACCATGATACCCGCCACCATGGAAACCGCCGCGATGATCGCCGCCATGCGGCGCGGCCAACGTCGAAGCGGAAACCGCCACGATCCCGATCGCGGCCAGCATCGCCACCCCGCCCAGGAACCGGCCAAGACCCGCTCGGCCGACACTGGATTGCTGAGCCATGACACCACCCTCTGCGTTGACTGCAAAACCCTACCAAACAGCCGATGACGGCAGACCATCACATCGAGGTGATCCGCCGCCATCTTCCCGCCAGCCTACCGGACATAAACCCCGAACGGCGACACCACCACCGGCGGCGGCGCGACATAAACCGGAGGAGCGTAGCAGCAATCCTCGACCACCACACCGCCGTCGCCGTAGTAGTAATGATGGCCGCCGCGATAGAAACCGCCACGCCCATAACCGTGGGCATAGCCGCCACGCCCATACCCGCCATGCCCATATCCACCGTGGCCATAGCCGCCATGGCCATACCCGCCATGCCCGCCTGCCATATGCCCGCCACCCCCATGCCCGCCGCCGCCATGTCCGCCGCCACCCGCTCGGGCCAACGCCTGCCCCGACACCGAAACCATGCCGACCGCGACGAGGCACGCCGCCGCACCAATCAACCCCAAAACGCGGGAAGCGGAGCGGATACCGATGTTCTGAGCCATGATCGTCTCTCCTGCCAGTTTCGGGGGCTGTCTTCCGGACCATTCCGGGGTGCGCCGTTCCGATCTGATGGAGAAAACTTAACACTTGCCCGACCGATACGCATCAGGAAGTACAAGCGATCTTAATTCAATGAGATGACGGGCCATACCTCAAGATTCGAGCCCCCGGACACCCACCGTATTTCCTGGTTTGTTCACGCCTTCGCCTGCTCCCGCAGGTCAAACTTCCGCACCTTCCCGGTGGATGTCTTCGGCAGCGCCCCGAACGTCACGAACCGAGGGCACTTGTAATGCGCCAGATGCTGCCGGCACCACCCGATGATATCGCCCTCGGTCACCACCGCGGCGCCCGGCTTCAACGTCACGAAAGCCTGCGGCGTCTCCCCCCATTTCTCGTCAGGCCGAGCAACCACCGCCGCCTCCATGACAGATGGATGCTTGTACAAAACCTCCTCGACTTCCAGAGACGAAATATTCTCCCCACCCGAGATGATAATATCCTTCGCCCGGTCCTTGATCTCCACATACCCATCCGGATGCATCACCGCGAGGTCCCCGGTGTGAAACCACCCACCGGCAAAAGCCTCAGCCGTCGCCACCGGATTTTTCAGATAGCCCTTCATGATGGTATTGCCCCGCAACATAAGCTCCCCCATCGAGACACCATCCGCCGGCAGCACCCGCATGGTCCCCGGATCGAGCACCACCGCTTCCTCCAGCATCGGCGTATTGACGCCCTGCCGAGCCATGAACGCCGATTTCGCCTCGATCGGCAGCTCGTCCAACCCCGGCTGCCACAGACAGACGGTGGACGGCCCATAGCTCTCCGTCAGTCCATACAGATGTGTTACGGCGAACCCCATCGCCTCCATCTGCGCGATCACCGTGGACGGCGGCGCGGCCCCACCAGTGGCGATCTTCACCGTCTGATCGAACGCCCGCCGCACCGAATCCGGAGCATGGATCAGCATCGACAGCACCACCGGAGCCCCGCACATATGGGTGACGCCATGATCGGCGATCGCGTCAAAGATCAAAGCCGGTTCCACCCGCCGCAGGCAGACATGCGTGCCACCCGCCAACGTGACGGCCCAGGTATAGGTCCAGCCATTGCAGTGGAACATCGGCAGAGTCCAAAGATACACGCTGCGCGGCGACAACTCGAACGTCAGCGCATTGGCGCAAGCGTTCAGGTACGCCCCGCGATGATGCGCCACCACCCCCTTCGGATTGCCCGTCGTTCCGGATGTGTAATTCAGCCCGATCGCCTGCCATTCGTCATCCGGCAGCCGCACCGGATGCGCCGGATCGCCGCCTTCCAGGAACGTTTCATACTCGACCGAACCGATCCGAGCGCCGCCCGCATCGTCGATATCCACCACCAGCACCGGCAGACCGGCCACCGCCGGCGCCATCGCCGCGGCAAACTCGGTATCCGTCAGCACCACCTTCGTTTCCGAGTGCCGCAGAATGAACCCGATCGCCGCTGCATCCAGCCGGATGTTGATGCAGCACAGCACCGCGCCAAGCATCGGCACCGCGTAATGCGCTTCCAGCATCTGCGGCGTATTGCCCCCCATGATCGCCACGGTATCGCCCTGCCCCACCCCGGCCCTCTCCAGCGCCGACGCCAAACGCCGAGACCGCTCCAGGAACTGGGCATAGGTGAACCGCCGCTCGCCATGGATCACCGCCACCCGGTTCGGATAGATCCTGGCCGACCGCGTCAGGAACGACACCGGCGACAGCGGCACATGGTTCGCCGGCCCGCGATCCAGGTCCTGCTCGAAGATCGACATGCTGTTTCCTCCCGGTCCGTCGCTGGACCCTGCGCCGAAGCTATGGCACCACCATGGCGATTGCCAATCCGGGGGAAACGACATGACCAACCTCATCAAGGTCACCGTGCAGGACCACATCGCCACCGTGATGATGGATCGCCCGCCGGTGAACGCCCAGAACACCGCGTTCCGCGAGGAACTGATCGCCGCCTTCGACGCCTTCACCGACCGCGACGACGTGCGGGTCGCCATCCTGACCGGCTTCGGCAAAATGTTCTCCGCCGGCGCCGACATGAAAGCCCGCCCCTCCACCGGTGAACCCGGCGAATACTGGGCGTTCAACCGCTATGTGCGGGAGATGTTCAATTCCATCCACGAATGCGCCAAGCCGGTCATCGCCGCGGTCAACGGCCCGGCCCTCGGCGCCGGCTTCGGCCTGGTCGCGGC
>DATAZJ010000568.1:0-2037 GCA_036272115.1 Rhodopila sp.
GGCCGCCGGGATTTCGTATTCCGTGCGGTCCCGCCAGGCGAACACCACGAAGGTTGCGTAGGCGCAAACCAGGGCGACGATGACGATCCACCAGATGTGCCAGATCAGCGCGAAGCCCATGATGGTGGCGAAGAAGGCGCAAATGAAACCGGTGGGGCTGTTGCGCGGCATCTCGATGTCTTCGTAGGCGGATTCAGCGGTGGGCGGGGCTTGCTTCAGGGTCCACCAGGCGTCGAGGCCCTCGACCTGTGGCAGGACGGGGAAGTTGAAGACGGGCGGCGGCGACGGTGTCGACCATTCCAGGGAGCGGGCGTTCCACGGGTCTCCGGTGTCGTCGCGCAAAGCGTCGCGATGGCGGATGCTGACGGCGAGTTGAGCGATCTGCAGGATGATACCGGCCAGGATGACGACGGCGCCGCCGGCGGCGACCAGCAGCCAGGGGTGCCAGGCGGGGACGTCGTAGTGCTGCATGCGGCGGGTCATGCCCATCAGGCCGAGGACGTAGAGCGGCATAAAGGCGAGGTAGAAGCCGACGAACCAGCACCAGAAGGCGGCCTTGCCCAGGCCTTCATGCAGGCGGAAGCCGAATGCCTTGGGGAACCAGTAGGTGTAGCCGGCGAAGCTGCCGAACAGCACGCCGCCGATAATCACGTTGTGGAAGTGGGCGACGAGGAACAGACTGTTGTGCAGCACGAAATCGGCCGGCGGCACGGCCAGCAGGACGCCGGTCATGCCACCGATGACGAAGGTGATCATGAAGCCGATCGACCACAGGATCGGCGTGGCGAAAACGATGCGGCCGCCGAACATGGTGAACAGCCAGTTGAACACTTTCACGCCGGTGGGTACGGCGATGATCATCGTGGCGATGCCGAAGATCGCGTTGACGTCGGCACCCGCACCCATGGTGAAGAAGTGGTGCAGCCACACCATGAACGCCAGGATGCAGATCGCCATCGTCGCCATCACCATGGAGCGGTAGCCGAACAGCGGCTTGCGGGAAAATGTCGAGATGACCTCGGAGAACACGCCGAACGCCGGCAGGATTAGGATGTAGACCTCCGGGTGGCCCCAGGCCCAGATGAGGTTCATGAACATCATCACGTTGCCGCCGGCCGTGTTGGTAAAGAAATGGAACCCGAGGTAGCGGTCCAGCAGCAGCATCGCCAACGTGGCGGTCAGGATGGGGAACGCGGCGACGATCAGCAGGTTGGCAGCCAATGTCGTCCAACAGAACATCGGCATGCGCAAATAGGTCATGCCGGGGGCGTGCAGCTTCAGCACGGTTGTGACGAGGTTGACGCCAGACAGCAATGTGCCGGCGCCGGAAATCTCCAGCGACCACAGATAGTAGTCGACGCCGACGCCGGGCGAGTAGGCCAGTTCCGACAGCGGCGGATAAGGCAGCCAGCCGGTGCGGGCGAATTCTCCGACGACCAGGGAGAGGTTGACCAGCAGCGCGCCGGTGGCGGTGAGCCAGAAGCCGACGGAATTGAGCGTCGGGAAGGCGACGTCCCGCACGCCGAGCTGCAGCGGCACGGCGAAGTTCATCAGCCCGATGACGAACGGCATGGCGACGAAGAAGATCATCAGCGTGCCGTGGGCGGAGAAGATCTGGTCGTAATGTTCAGGCGGCAGATAGCCCGGGGACCGGAACGCCAGCGCCTGCTGTGAGCGCATCATGATCGCGTCGGTAAAGCCGCGCAGCAGCATTACCATCGCCAGGAAGATGTACATGACGCCGATGCGCTTGTGGTCGACGCTGGTAATCCACTCCCGCCACAGATAGGGAAACCAGCCCTTCAGGACGACCCAGGCGAGGACGGCGGTGATCACCACACCCACCAGGGCGGCGGCGAACAGCGGGATTGGCTGGTCGAACGGGATGGCCGCCCAGGTGAGCTTGCCGAGCATGGTCAGCTAGGCGTCCGCGGCGACACGGTAGGGTTGGGGCGGCCCATAGTCGGACCCGGTCCGGGTGGCAGTTGCTGGGTGACGATCTGCCGGAACAATCCGGGATCAGCCGAACGGTAAGTG
>DATAZJ010000569.1:0-3027 GCA_036272115.1 Rhodopila sp.
TACCCGGTGGGGCATCTGTCGACGATGTATGCGTTGGGGTTGCTGCAAGGCGACATCCACCTGAACGTGTCGTCGCCCGGCTGGGCGAAGCATGCGTGGAGCTGTTTTTTTGCCCCGTGGATCGCCGGCGCGGCGGTGTTCATTGCCAACCAGGGCCGGTTCCACGCTCGGACAATGCTGGACACGATCGCCGCCAATAAAGTAACGACATTATGCGCGCCGCCGACGGTGTGGCGGATGTTGATCCAGGAAGACCTGAAATCCATCCAACACAGCCTGCGCGAAGTGCTGGGCGCCGGGGAACCGCTGAATCCGGAGGTCATAGACCAGGTCAAAGCCGCCTGGGGCCTGACCATCCGCGACTTCTACGGCCAGACCGAGACCAGCGCCCAGGTCGGCAATCCCCCCGGCCAACCGATCAAGTCCGGCTCCATGGGCCGCCCGCTACCGGGCTTCCGGACGCTGCTGCTGGACCCTGACGACCACGAGGCTGAGGAGGGTGAATTGTCCCTCTCCCTCGACCCGCCGCCTGCCGGGCTGATGCAAGGCTACCAGCAGGACGACGGGACGATTGCCGCCCTGACCGGCACCGCCTATCGGACCGGTGACGTCGCGTCCCGCGATGCGGACGGTTACCTGACCTATGTCGGCCGGGCAGACGACGTCTTCAAAGCGTCCGACTACCGCATCAGCCCGTTCGAACTGGAAAGCGTGCTGATCGAGCACCCAGCAGTAGCCGAAGCCGCCGTCGTGCCCGCACCCGACCCGATGCGTCTCGCGATCCCGAAGGCCTATATCGCGCTGGTCGGCGGCGCGACCGGGGACCGAGCGACGGCGTTGTCGATCTTCCAGCATTTGCGCGCCCGGCTGGCGCCCTTCAAGCGCGTGCGCAGGTTGGAATTCTACGACCTGCCGAAGACCATCTCCGGCAAAATCCGCCGTGTGGAACTAAGACAGATGGAAAACCAGCGCGCCAGGGAAGGCACGCGTGAAGCGGCGGAATTCCGCGAGGAAGACTTCTCCGAACTGACCGCCCGATAGGAATCACAACCCCTGGGCGGTCGCAGACCCAAGCGCGGTCTGGGTCCATTGCAGGGAAGTGGCGCGATCGTTCGCCGCCAGAGCCTGCAACGCCCGGGAAATCTGCCCAATCGTCGGATCGTCGCTCGGGTTGTTGGTCTGTCCCAGCGGCACGGAGCGGTCCAGCATCCGCGTTTCGGCCATTTCCAATGCGGCCTGTGCCTCGCCGGTGCGGCCGGCGGCCAACGCCCCCACCGCCGCGCGCAATGCGTCCGACGGGCGAGCCCCTTCCGCCAGGTTCGGGGCCGGCAGTGCCGGGGCGATGGGCGAACTGGTATCCTGCTGGTCGATATTGCTTGCACCGTTGGATGTCGGGTTGTCCGCCATGGCACCGCCGGAAAACATGACCGTAAACGCAACCAGCAGCGGAACCGAAAGAACGACAGCTCGCATGGACCACGACCTCCTGAACAACGCCTGCCTGCCGTAAGGTGGTTACCCCACCGGTAAGGTGAACCAGCTAACGAAACATTAACAATCCTCAGCGCCAGCGGCGATGGAACCAAAGATACTGCCCGGGATTTTCCCGAATCCACCCTTCGATCACGTCGGTGATCATCTGCGTCGCGGCGGTAACATCGATCTGGCCATCTTCGCCCCGAGGCAGATCGTACGGGCCGAACCCGTCGATACGAAACCGGTGGTCCGGCAGGCGAACGACCCGCACGCCGACCACAGGGCAATCGAACCGCCGGGCCAGCCGAGCGACGGACGGATTGGCCTTGCATCGCCGGCCGAAGAACATGACGTCCACGCCACGGGAAAAATGCTGATCCACGACCATGCCGAGATGCTCGCCGGCGGTCAGAGCCGCGGCCATCTCCAGCGCCGCCTGGGCACGTGTGCGGATTAGCCGGCCCATCAGCGGAGCTCGGATGCGGACGATCTCTCGCGCCACCGCCTTGTTATTGGGCATCCGGTAGACCACGGCCGAAGGCAGGCCATGCGCCGCCGCTGCGATCGCCGGCAATTCCCAGTTCGCGAGATGGGCGGCGAAGCACAGTGCCGGCTGACCATCGAGGCGCAATTGATCGAACAACGCCGCGCTGTCGGTCTGGATCCGGCCGGCATCGGGACGGGCGGGGTCGAAGTCCCAGATGCGCGCCATATGCACATATTCGCCGGCAACGCGCCCTAGGTTTTCCCATGCCTCCCGCAACGTCGCCTCGATCCAGGCCGCATCCTTGTCCGGGAACGCGGCGCGCAAATTGGCCTGACCGATCCGATGCGCCGGCAACCAGGGGCCGATCCGCCGAGCCGCGCCGCCGCAGAAATCCGAGGCACGATCAGGGTTGGCGCGCCGCAGCAGCCGGATCAGCCATTTGACCAGGCGTCCGAGGATGCGCTCGCCGTAAAGGTTCAGTTGGCGTCGCACGCGGATCAGAGTTCGACCAGGATCTTGCCGAACACGTCCCGGGCTTCCAGCCGTTCCACTCCGGCGCGGAATTCCGACAGACCATAAACCGTGTCGATCACTGGCCGGACGCCCGAGGCAATCCGCTCCAGCGCCCGCGCCAGCGCCGACATCGGCGCACCGAAGGACCCGGTGATGCGGTATTGCTGCTGGAACAACTGCATCAGATTCAGGCTGGCGCTGGGGCCCGAGGTCGCGCCGCAGGTGACCAGCCGGCCGCCCCGCTTCATCGACAGCAGCGATCCGGCCCAGGTATCGGCGCCGGTATGCTCGAAGACGACGTCGACGCCCCTCTTTTTGGTCAGCTTGCGCACCACGCCCTCGAACCGGTCTTCCCGGTAGTTGATGACGTGATCAGCACCCAGGGCGCTTGCCTTCTCGGCTTTGTCCGCCGAACCGACGGTAGTGATGACGGTGCAGCCGATTGACTTGGCGATACGTATGGCGATGCTGCCGATGCCGGAACCGCCGGCATGCACCAGGACCGTCTCCCCGGGCTCGAGTTGGGCGTTGTCGAACAGCATGTGCTCCAC
>DATAZJ010000570.1:0-21708 GCA_036272115.1 Rhodopila sp.
CCTCGCTGTCCAGCACGCCGATCCTGATCCTGGCGGCGCTCATCGCGGTCTACATCATCCTTGGAATGCTGTACGAGAACACCATTCACCCACTGACGATCATCTCGACGTTGCCGTCGGCCGGTCTCGGCGCGCTGGTGATCCTGCTCATCGCCGGGTTCGGCCTCGATGTAATGGGCATCATCGGCATCATCCTGCTGATCGGAATCGTCAAGAAAAACGGGATCATGATGGTAGACTTTGCATTGGAGGCCGAGCGGAGCCGCGGTCTATCGGCAGAGGAGTCCATCCACGAGGCTTGCCGGTTGCGCTTCCGCCCGATCTTGATGACGACAATGTGCGCTTTGCTGGGCGGGTTGCCGTTGATGCTGGGGACCGGCACCGGGTCGGAGTTGCGCCAACCACTTGGCTACGCGATGGTCGGCGGGCTCGTGGTATCGCAGGTGCTGACCCTGTTCACGACCCCGGTGATCTACATCTACATGGACCGCCTGTCAGGGCTGGGCGCCCGCCTCCGTGGAAAAACGACAGTACACGTAGCGGTTCCAGCGGAGTGAGGTCACCTCCACTCAGCGAACGTGCGAGAACCATGCGGATGCAGTTGCAAGAATCGATGTGCCCGAGCAGGACGAGGTCAGCATGAACCGCCGCCTCGCCGCGCCGGACCACAGCCTGAACGCGACGGTCCGCCAGGACAGCGAGGGCGAGTGGCAGGATTGGCTGGTTGACGAAGCCGACAGTCAGGAAACCTCGATCGCGGATCGGGAGGAACTGACCGGCCGGAAGGCTCTGCTGACCGGTGCGCTGAAGTCCCTGAACGAACGCGAACGTCACATCCTGATCGAGCGGCGGCTGAAGGATAATCCGACGACGTTGGAGGATCTGTCACAGCAGTACAACATCTCTCGGGAGCGGGTGCGCCAGATCGAGGTGCGGGCTTTCGAGAAGCTGCAAAAGGGCATGAAGGCACAGATCGCCGAACGGCGGTTGAACGCGGGGAGCCGACCGGCCGCGATTGCCGGGGAGCACGTGTAGGGTCGCCCGCGGCCGCGCTTTTGTTGACACGTGGGTATCTGACCGCGGAATTGGCTTCCGCCGTCAGAACCACGCGCCTTGCGGCCGATCGGTGATGCCTCAGCCGGGCGGCGCTGGCTGGCGCTTCCGTCCCAGATAGGTCTCGATCACCCGCGCATCCTGCGCCAAGGCTTCGCAAGGCCCGTGCAGGGCTACGCGTCCCATCTCCAGCACATACCCGTAATCCGCCATCTGCAGCGCCGCCCGAGCATTTTGCTCCACCAGCAAAATCGCTATCCCACGATCCCGCAGTGCGCCGATCACCCGGAAAATATCCGCCACGATCTTCGGGGCCAGCCCCAGGCTCGGCTCGTCCAGCAGCAGCAGCCGAGGCTTCCCCATCAGGGCGCGGCCCAGCGCCAGCATTTGCCGCTCGCCGCCGGACAGCGTGCCGGCCAACTGCCGCCGCCGTTCCGCCAGGCGGGGAAACACCGAGAACACATCCGCCAGAGATGCCGGCAGATCGCGCGCGCCCTGGCGCCAGCGGGCGAACGCACCCAGTTGCAGGTTGTCCTCCACGCTCATATCGGTGAACAGCGCGCGGGTCTCGGGAACCAGGACGACGCCGCGCTGCACCATCCAGCCGGCATCGCCCGCGCGCTGACCCATGAACGACACCGCCCCGCTGCGCACCAGCAGACCCATCACCGCATGCATCAGCGTGGTCTTTCCAGCGCCGTTCGGGCCGACGATGGCGACGATCTGCTTCTCGGCGATGGACAGGCTCACCCCGTGCAGAACCTCGGCCTTGCCGTAGCCGGCGGACAGGTTTTCCACCGACAGCAGCGTCACGCGACACCACCCAGGTAGGCTTCCTGCACGATCGCGTCATCCTGGATCGCCTCGGGACGCCCGTCGGCGATTTTCTCACCGAAATCCATCACCGCCACCCGATCGGCGAGGTCCATGACGAAATCCATGTCGTGCTCGACGAGCAGGATCGCCATGCCCTCATCCCGCAGCGCCCGCAGCAGGTCGGCCAGGGCTTGTTTCTCCTGCAGACGCAGCCCGGCGGCGGGTTCATCCAGCAGGAAGACGCAGGGATCGAGGCACAGGCCGCGGGCGATCTCCACCAGCCGCTGGCGGCCGAGCGGCAGGCTGCCTGCCTGGGCGTCCAGCACGTCCCCCAGCCCGACCCGGTCGGCCTGGACTCGGGCAGTGTGCAGCAAGGCAGCTTCCTCACCCCGATCCAACCGCAGCATCGACCGCAACATCCCCGCTCGGCCCCGTAAATGGGCGCCGAGGGCAATGTTATCGAGAACGGTTGCCTCGGGCAGCAGCTTCACATGCTGGAAGGTGCGGGCCAGGCCGCGGCGGGCAATCCTGCGGGCGCCCTGGCCATGGATGTCATGGTCCAGCAGGCGGATGCGGCCGGCGTTCGGGCTCAGGGCGCCGCTGCACAGGTTGAAGGTGGTGCTTTTGCCGGCGCCGTTGGGGCCGATCAGGGCGACGATTTCGCCGGCGTGGACCGACAGATCGATGGCACGGGCGGCGATCAGTCCGCCGAAGCGCTTTTCCAGCGCGGTCGTCTCCAGGACCAGGCTGCCCCTTGGCGGTTTTGTGCCGGACGGCAGGCTGACGCCGGCGCGGTCGGGCGGCCGCCGGCGCAGACGGCGGAACAGGACCGGGGCGATACCGCGCGGGGCATATTGCAGCAGCAGGATGACGACGAGGCTGAACGCCACGGTCTCGAAATTGCCGGTTGAGCCCAGCAAGCGCGGCAGCAGTTCGGTCAATTGGTCGCGCAGCAGGACGACCACGGCGGCGCCGATGATCGCGCCGGCCAGATGCGTCGTGCCGCCGATGACGATCATGAAGACATATTCGATGCTGGCATCCAGGCCGAACGGCGCCGGGCTGACATAGCGCTGGACATGGGCGAACAGCCAGCCGGCCACGCCCGCCAGCAGCGAGGCCAGCACGAAGGTGGACCGGGCGAGGCGGGCGGTATCGATGCCCAGGCTCTCCGCCATGATGCGGCTTTGCGCCAAGGCCCGCATCGCTCGGCCGGTCCGGCTGCCCAGCAGGTTTGCGGCCAACAGCGTGGCTCCGGTCAGGACGACACCGATCAGGGCGGCCTCGGTGCCTGTTGTGATGCCCGGGACCAAGGGCGGGATTTGACCGAAGCCATTGAACCCGCCGAGACCGGGGATGATTCCGAACAGATAGAAGAAGCTGGCGCACCAGGCGATGGTGGCCAGCGGCAGATAGTGGCCGGAAATGCGGGAGGTGATCAGGCCCAGCAGGTAAGCGGTGCCGCCGGCGATGGCGAGGCCGGCGGGCAGGCCGGCGAGCGGCGGAAAGCCGCCGTAGCGGGACATCCAGGCGGTGGTGTAGGCGGCGAGGCCGACGAAGGTGGCATGCCCGAACGATGTCTGCCCGCTGATGCCGCTGAGCAGCACAAGACCGAGGGCGGCGATCGCGGCGATGCCGATGAAGCCGGCGAGGGTTGCCTCATACTCGGTCAGCACGAAGGGCAGGGCGGCGCACAGCAGCAGCGCGACGGCGGTGAGGACGAGAGGACGCGGCAGAGTCACGCCCGGTCCTCGGTATTGCCGCGGGCGAGCGACAGCCAGATCAGCACCGGAATCAGCAGGGAGAACACGATGATGTTGCGATATTCGCTGGCCCAGAAGCCGGAGAACGACTCCAGCACGCCGACGATCAGCGCGCCCGCGGCCGCCAGCGGGTATGACACCAGCCCGCCGATCACCGCGGCGACGAAGCCTTTCAGGCCGATCTCGAAGCCGGTGTCGTAGGACAGCGGGGTGATCGGCGCGATCAGCAGCCCGCTGACCGCCGCGGCGAAACTGGCCAGCGCAAACGCGGCCCGGCCGCTTAGCGCGTGGTCGACGCCGATCAGGCGGGCACCCAGCCGATCGGACGCGGCGGCACGCAGCGCCTTGCCAAACAAGGTCCGAACGAAAAACCACCGCAGGGCACCGACCATGATCAGGCAGACAGCGGCGATGCACAGCGACTGGCCGGAAATCTCGATCGAGCCGGCGTCGAATGTCGCGTCGGTCAAGGTCGGTGTGGAAACACCCTCGGCGCCGAAATAGTACAGCGCGATACCGATCAGGACGAAGTGCAGCGCCATCGAGACGATGAGCAGCGGCAGCATCGACGCCTCACCCAGCGGTTCGTAGGCGAAGCGGTACAGCAGCGGCCCCAGCGCGGTGACGATGGTGAGGGCGAGCAGCATGGAGACCGGCGTCGGTGCGCCATACCGGGTCGCCGCCCAGGTTGCCAGGGTCAGCGCGGCGGGCGCCACCCCGTATGGCAGCAGGGCCCGCAGACGCCCGCGTGCGAGCGCCAGCACGAGGGCCACCGCACAGAGGCCGTCGAGCAGCCAGATCGTGCCGGGAACACGATGGCTGATCATGGCGGCGAGCGTCAGCGCGGCGAACGACACCAGGTCGCCCTGCGGGATGAAGATCACCCGCGTGACGGTAAAGGCGATGAGCAGGCCGACAGCGAGCAGCACGTAGATCGCGCCCGTGGTCAGGCCATCCTGCAGCAGCGCGAGGAGGATCGATTCGTCCATCGGAACTAACGCAGGACCAGGAGCATTCCCCGGCCATCCTGGTTCGGGTGGGCGGCCGGCGCAGGCCCCGGAGTGAGTGGCCCCACTCCCGTCGTCATGGCCGGGCGTATCCCGGCCGCCTGCGCTCGCGCGGAAAAGTCAGTCATCGGGCGAAGCAAGCGATCGCGGCGCGCGGACAAGCTGATGCCATTGCTACGGTATCAGCTTCCACTTGCCGTCGACCGCCTGCACCAGGACGCGGGCCCGGTCGTCCATGCCGTTATGGTTGGTCGGTGTCATCGAATAGACCCCGTGGGTGCCTACAAGATCGTGCGTCTTCTCCAGGTCCGCACGCAGGGCGACGCGGAACGCCTCGGTGCCGGGTTGCGCGGTCTTCAGCGCCTTCGGAATCGCGGACTGCAGCAGCAGGAACGCGTCCTCGCTGTAGCCGGCGAAGGGGCTGACCGAATCGGGACCGAACTTCGCGATCAACGCCTTCATGAACGTGGTGGCCGGCCCGCGCGACAGATTGCTGGCGGGCAACTGGTCGTACACCACGACCGGGCCGGTGACCGCGATGGTGCCCTCGACCGCCGCGCCGCCGACGCGCAGGAAGGCGGGGCTGACCATGCCGTGATTGCCGTAGATCAATCCTTTGTAGCCGCGCCGGTGCAGCGCCATGTCCGGCAGTGCGCCGGGCGTGCCGGACCCGCCGAGCATCACCGCGTCGGGCTTCTTGGTCATCACCTTCAGCACCTGCGATTCGGCGGAGGTGTCGGTGCGGGCGTACCGCTCATTGGCGACGACCTGGATGCCGGCCTTGGCGGCTGCTGCCTTGGTGGCATCATAGACCTGGTCACCGAAGCCGTCGGAGAACCCGATATAGGCGACGGTCCTGACGCCACGCTTCTTCATGTCGGCGACGACGGCCTTCACCATCAGGCCGACCGGCTGCACGGCGGAGAAGGTATAGGGGTCCTTGGTCGCATCGTAGTCGAGCGGGGCCGTCACGATCATCGGCACTTTCGCGGTGTTGGCGATCGGCTGCACCGCGTTGGCGCAGGCGGTCAGCGAGGGGCCGATGATGGCGTCAACGTGGTCTTCCTCGATCATGCGCTGGGCAATGGTGACCGACTGGCTGGCATCGGCGGCGTCGTCACGGATGATGTAGGTGACGCTTTTGCCGTCGATCTCCGAGGGGAAGGTGGCGAAAGCATTCCGGTAGCCGACGCCGAGCGCGGCGGTCGGCCCGGTGATGGAGATGATCGCGCCGATCTTTATCTGCGCGACCGCCGGGGTCGCCAGTGTTCCGGCAAGCATAGCCACGAGTCCGCACAACCCAACGATCCGCATCTCAGTCCCCCAAACGTTTATGCCAGCCGGCGCAAGTCCGGCGTCCGTTTCGTGTCATCCGCCGTGCGCCGTTGCCGCCGCCGGCCGGTATTGTTTACACGTCATCACATTGCATGGGTGAGGTGGCCGCCGCCAGCCCCGCCGTGGCTTTTTGGCCGGGCGCGCCTGCGCAATTCCAGCAGATCGGCCCGTTCCCGGGCGGCGCTGCGCATCAGTGCATCGCGCCCGTATTCGTATTGCACCGGGCAGGGGATGTCGGTGACGCCGTAATCGGCCGCCGCGCGCATCGCGAACCCGGTATCCACCAGATGTGGCCGAGCCAGCGCGACCAGGTCGGCTCGGCCGGCAGCAAGGATGGTGTTGATCTGGTCGGCCGAGGTGATCGAACCGACGCACATGGTGGACAACCCGGTTTCGTTGCGGATCATGTCGGAGAACGGAACCTGGAACATCCGGCCGTAGATCGGTGCGGCATCGGCGACGGTCTGTCCGGTGGAAACGTCGATCAGGTCGCAACCGTGTTCCGCGAAGGTCCGGGCGATGGTGGCTATATCGGGTTCGGAGATGCCGCCATCGGCCCAGTCGGTGGCGGACAGGCGCACCGACATCGGCTTGTCGGCCGGCCACACCGCGCGCATGGCGTCGAACACCTCCAGCGGGAAGCGCAGACGGTTCTCGACCGATCCGCCATAGGCGTCGGTGCGGGTGTTGGTCAGCGGCGACAGGAAGCTGGCGAGCAGGTAACCGTGCGCGCAGTGCAGTTCCAGCATGTCGAAGCCGCAGCGTTCGCCGCGGATCGCCGCCTGGCGGAAGTCTTCCACCACACGGTCCATGTCGGCGCGGTCCATCGCCCGAGGGACCTGGTTCTCCGGCGTGTAGGCGATGGCGGAGGCGGAGATGGTAGGCCAGCCGCCGTCCGGCAGGGGCTTGTCCATGCCGTCCCACATCAGCCTTGTACCGCCCTTGCGCCCGGCATGGCCGAGCTGCAGGCAGATTTTCGCTGTCCCATGCGCATGGGTGAAGGTGACGATCCGGGTCCACGCCGCCTCCTGCGCGTCGTTCCACAGCCCGGTACAGCCGGGGGTGATGCGGGCGTCGGCCGAAGGGCAGGTCATTTCGGTGTAGACCAGGGCGGCCCCGCCGGTCGCGCGAGCGCCGTAGTGGACCAGGTGCCAGTCTGTGGGCAGCCCGTCTTCGGCGCTGTACTGGCACATCGGCGACACCACGACCCGGTTGGCCAGCCGCATGCCGCGCAGCCGGAACGGCTGGAACATCGGCGGGCGGCTCAGTTCCTCGTTTTCGGCGTTTTCACGTGCGAACAGCGTGTCCACGTCCTGCACGAAAGCCGGCGCCCGCAAGGTCAGGTCGTCGTAGGTGATGGCTTTCGAGCGGGTCATGACGCCGAACGCGAATCGGGTCGGATGCATCGGCCAGAAGCGCCGGACATGCTCGAACCACACCAGCGATACATCAGCGGCGTGCTGGATCTTTTCCACCGCTTCCCGCCGGCCGCTTTCGAATCTGGCCAGGCATTCCGCCATCGACCCGTCCGCCATGACGGCAGCGTGCAGGGCGATCGCGTCCTCCATCGCCAGTTTGGTGCCGGACCCGATGGAGAAGTGTGCCGTCGCCTTGGCATCGCCCAGCAACACGATGTTCCCCTGTGTCCAGCGATCGCAGCGGATCATCGGAAACCGCCGCCATAGGCTTCGGTTGGTGATCAGCTTGTGGCCGGCCAGTTCTTCTTTGAAAACGTCTTCCATGAAGCGGGCCGATTCGGCCTCGCTTGCCTGCGCCAGCCCGGTCCAGTCGAATGTCTCCGGGTCCATTTCCAGGACCCAGGTGCTCGCGCCCGGTTCGTACTGGTAGCAGTGCGCAATGAAAATGCCTTCGGATCGTTCCTTGAAGAAGAAGGTGAAGGCGTCGAACGGGCGGGTGCTGCCCATCCAGGCAAACCGGTTCGGCCGCAGATCGGTGTGCGGCTTGAAATGCGCTTCCGCCCGGCTGCGGATCGCACTGTTGATCCCGTCGGCGGCGACGATCAGGTCGGCGTCGGGGAAGTCCTCCGGCGTGGCGTCGCGGCTGAACAGCAGTTCGACGCCCAGCGCACGGGCCCGGTCGTGCAGCAGCATGAGGAGGGAGCGCCGGGAGCAGCCGCAGAACCCGTTGCCGCCGATGCGATGGGTGGTGCCGCGAACATGGATCTCGATGTCGTCCCAGTAGGTGAAGTTCCGCGTGATAGCGCGATAGCTGGGGCCGTCGGCGGCTGCGAAAGCGTCCAGCGTCTGATCGCTGAAGACGACGCCGAAGCCGAACGTGTCGTCGGGACGGTTGCGCTCCACCACCGTGATATGCGTGTCCGGGCGATCCCGCTTCAGCAGAATCGCGAAATACAGGCCTGCCGGGCCGCCGCCGATCACCGCAACGCGCATGCGCACCTTCTGCCAATCCTGGGGATGATAGTTTAGGCTTAAACAGTTTAAGCTTGAAGTATTTTTGATGCAAGGGCTATATGTGCGCCGAGGAGCGTCAGGATGATCGGCGAGCGGCAACCGGTGGCGGCAAGATGACGACAGCCGAACAAACGATACGGCCCTTGGCCGGGCGGCATGCGCTGGTGACGGGTGGCGGGTCGGGGATCGGCCTTGCGACGGCGATGGCGTTGACCGCCTGCGGTGCGGTGGTGACCGTGTTCGGCCGCCGGGAAACGGTGTTGCTGGATGCGGTCGCGGCGGGTCATGCGGCGTGCCATGCCGTCGCGGACGTGACCGATGAGGCTGCGGTGACGAATGCCGTTGCAGCGCAGGGGCCGATCTCACTGCTGGTCAATGCCGCCGGCGCCGCCGAGACGGCGCCTTTCCACAAGACATCCCTGGCGATGTTCGAGCGGATGTGGCGGGTCAACGTCACCGGCGCGGTCATTGTGACGCAGGCGGTGCTGCCGGGGATGCTCCGGCAGGGATATGGACGGGTGATCAATATCGCCTCGACCGCGTCGCTGAAGGGGTATCGCTATGTCAGCGCCTATGTCGCCGCGAAGCACGGGCTGCTGGGCCTGACCCGAGCACTGGCGCAGGAAGTGGCGGGCAGCGGCGTGACGGTGAATGCGGTGTGTCCCGGTTTCACCGATACCGATCTGGTGGCCGACAGCGTGGCGCGGATCGTCGCCCGTACCGGCCGCACGCCGGACCAGGCCATCGCCGACCTCACCAGCGGCAATCCGCTCGGGCGGCTGATCCGGCCGGAGGAAGTGGCCGCCAGCGTGGTGTATCTCTGCCTGCCGGCGGCGGCGGCGGTGAACGGGCAGGCGCTGGCCGTGGATGGGGGTGAAACGTGACCCCCGATGACGGCCCCGCTGTTGTGGACCTGGAAACCGCGCTGGCCGGCACACCTGCGGGCGACAAGGAGGACCTGAGGCTGTGGCTGCGCATGCTGTCCACCGTCAATCTGGTCGAGGCCGAAATCCGCCGCCGCTTTCGTGAGCAACTGGGCACTACGCTGCCGCGCTTCGACCTGATGGCGCAACTCGACCGGGAGCCCGACGGGCTGACATTGGGAGAGATTTCGCGACGGATGATGGTGTCGAACGGCAACGTCACGGGTCTCGCTGCCAGCCTGGTGGCGGATGGCTGGGTGGAGCGGCGGGCGCACGCGACCGACCGGCGGACTCAGTATCTGACCTTGACGCCGCACGGGCGGTTCGTCTTCGGGCGTCAGTCGGCGGCGCATGAACGCTGGATCGCGGAACTGTTCGGCCGCATTTCCCATCGTGACCGCGCGTCGCTGTACCGGCTTCTGGGTGTGGTCAAAACCCGGGTGCGACAGGCGCTGGAGGAGGAATTCGAATGAATCTCACGACGTACCAGGCCAGCAGCATGGCGTTTTCCGTGGACGGGCCGGTGGCGACGCTGACGCTGAACCGGCCGGAGCGGAAGAACCCGATCACCTTCGACAGCTACGCGGAGATGGCGGCGATTTTCCAGGCGGCGGTGACCGAAGATTCGATCCGCGCCTTCGTGGTGACCGGGGCCGGTGGGAATTTCTGTTCCGGCGGCGACGTGCATGAGATCATCGGGCCGCTGCTGGATCGCGACACCAAGGGGCTGATGGCGTTCACCAGCCTGACCGGATCGCTGGTCAAGGCCATGCGCGCCTGCCCGCAGCCGATCGTCGCGGCGGTGGATGGGGTGGCGGCCGGCGCCGGGGCGATCATCGCCATGGCGAGCGACATGCGCCTCGGCACGCCGCGGTCCCGGGTGGCGTTCCTGTTCAACCGGGTCGGGCTGGCCGGGTGCGACATGGGGGCATGCGCCCTTCTGCCGCGCATCGTCGGGCAGGGGCGGGCGTCCGATCTGCTGTACACCGGCCGGGCGCTGGGGGCGGAGGAAGGGCTGGCCTGGGGGTTTTTCAACCGGATCGTGGCATCCGAGAGCCTGGCCGCCGAGGCCGCGACACTGGCCAGGGAACTGGCGGAGGGCCCAAGTTTCGCCAACGCCATGACCAAGCGCATGCTGCAGATGGAATGGGCGATGTCGGTCGAGCAGGCGATCGAGGCCGAGGCGGTGGCTCAGGCACTGTGCATGACGACAGGCGATTTCCGGCGGGCCTATGAGGCCTTCGTCGCCAAGCGCAAACCGGTGTTCGCCGGCGATTGAAGGGGGAACAGGTCATGAGCGAATTGACCATCTTGCAACCGGAGGGCTGGCCGACGCCGCGCGGCTACAGCAACGGGATCGTTGGTTCCGGCCGCATGGTGGTTATCGGCGGGCAGATCGGCTGGGATGAGAATGGCCGCTTCGCCGAGGGCTTCGTCGCGCAGGTGGAGCAGGCGCTCCGCAACATCCTGGCGGTGCTGCGCCAGGCAGGCGGCGGCCCGGAACACATCGCCCGACTGACCTGGTATGTTGTCGATATCGAGGAATACCGTCAGGCCCTGCCGGCCTTGGGAGTCGCCTACCGGGAGACGCTCGGCCGCTGGTATCCGGCGATGACGCTGGTGCAGGTCGGCGCGCTGGTGGAGCGTGCGGCTCGGGTGGAGATCGAGGCGACAGCGATCATCGATCCAGCCGGGGCTGGTCGGTGAGGAAAATCGTCAGGTGTGATCGGGGAAGCTGAACGCGACCAGTGCCAGGACCAATGCGACCGACCAGGCGAGGTAGATCGCGATCAGCAGATCCCGCGACCTCAACCGCCGGGCCAGCCACCATCCGAACGGGGTGCCGATCGCCAGGGCTGCTCCGGCCGCCGGCCAGCCGAACGTGTCGCCGGCGTAGATCGCCATGACGAAGCCGACGATCATCGCGATGAACACCGGCGGGATGCAGGCCAGAATCAGCATTTCGTGGCGCATCATGGCGCTGGCGATAATGACGAAGCCGAACAGGGTCAGTGTCGGCAGGTAGGCGAGGGCTTCTTCCACGCCGGTTCAACTACCCACTTTCAGCGTCGATACAAGACCGCGCAGGCATGCCAGCACGGACAGGGGGGTCAGCAGGCCGGTCTTTGGATTTTCGGGGCTGGGCACGTTTTCGATCGTCATGGTGAAGCGCGCGGCCTCGGCTTCGACACGGATCGTGTGGGTATTCCGGATCACTCCCGGATCGGCCCAGATACGGACCTGCGTGCGGATCGGGCCGATGCCCGCCAGGGCGAGGGCGGCGGCGACGTTGACGTTGGCGGGAAAGCCGGCCGCCGCATCCAGCGCGTTGCCCTCGAACACCAGCAGCGGTTCGGAGAGGTCCATCACGTCGATGCCGTGCTTTTCCAGATAGGGCGCGCCGATCAGGCCCATCGGCGGCTTGCGGGTTTCGATGGAGACGCTCTCGATCGGCCCCTCGGCCGCGGCCCGGACGGCGTCCAGGCCCAGCAGCGCGCCAGTCGGCACGACGATCCGGGCACCGGTCTGGCGGGCCAGCCGGGCAAGATGCATGCGTGGCAACAGCGCGCCGGCCGAGGCGGGAACCAAAATCCGCCCGGCTTCCAGGGCCGGCAGGGCGACGCGTTCGAAGATCGCCGCCGGCGCGGCTTCCACCACGATGTCGGCTTCGGCGAGTTCCGGCAGCTCGACGATACGCGGCATCGTTTGAAATCCGGCCAAATTGGCGCGTGTCTTGACGGCATCGCGGCCTGCCACCGCGATCAGCCGCAAACCGTCCACGCCGGCATCGAGAGCGCGGGCCAATGGCAGTCCGATAGCACCCAGGCCGGCGATCCCGACGGTCTTGCTCATGCTGTCACCCCTTCCGGCGGGCGCTTCTTGCCCGGTTTGGTGCGGCGCGTGACAGGCCCGGGCTGAGCCGTCACGTCCCCGCTTTTGGTGCCAGGGCGCGATCACCCGGGGTCGCGGCGACCTCCGGCCTCAATCACTCCCTGTCGTCGATGCGTGCGGTTGTACGCGCCCGAGCCAAATCGTCGCGGGTATTAACATTAGCGAAAGGATCGCCGGCGCGCACGTGATAATCGGCGTAGCGCATACCGATACGGTCAGTGAACTCGCCGACCCTCCGGGAACCGGGCTTCGACAGCAGGTCACGCAACGTGGAAGCGAGGTCAACCGGCCAAAGGGCAATCAGGTGGTGTCGAACGCCCTGGCTGGACACGCAACTGGGTGCCGGCGACAGCCACTCGGCCAAGCCGAGCGGCAGGAACGGCGTGTCGCCTGGGGCGGTCAGCAAGGTGGTCATGCCCAGCGAGGCCGCCCACTCAAGGCCGGCCAGGACGCCCGCCAGCGGTCCCTGGCCCTGAAACGCGCCGTCGGGCAGGACCGGACGGCCGAACGCGGCGAAGCGGGCCGGGTCGCCGTTGGCGGCGATGGCGATGTGCGGCAGATCCAGCGCGGCGATGACGGCGGCCAGCATGGTCTGGCGGCCGACGGTCAGCAGGGGTTTGTCGCCGCCGCCCATCCGGCGCGCCTCACCCCCGGCCAGGACGAGGCCGGCGGTCCGGTCCACGGTCATGCGAGACACGACCCGGTAAGGAGGGTGGGGCGAGCAACGGGACTCGAACCCGTGACATCCAAGACCACAACCTGGCGCTCTACCAACTGAGCTATGCCCGCCATCCAGGGGGCGGCGTGTAGGCTGGTTGGCATGGCCACGTCAATATTCCTCGTTAAGATTTGCGCGGCGACCGGATGTAGCCAGCCTTGCCGACGACCCTCGCGGACGGTTTCGCGGACAGTCTCGCGGACGGTGTCGCGGACGACCCTTGTGGACGGACCTCGCGGACGGGTTGCTATCGACGGGCCACGCGGCATGCGGTAAGTCACCGAACGTTCTGGCTGGCGATATACGCTGGGCCACGGGTTGCAGCGGCGTGGTATCGCATGAGTTTCCTCAGCAAATGGTTTCGCCGGTCCTCGGGCGCCACACGCACCGCCGATCCGGTTGCCGCAGCCGCCCCGCAACGGCGCGACGCGGCCGCCCCGCCCGCTTCGCCGGTCAAGCATGCCTACGCTCTTGTCGCGTGCGCCCGCTGGGAAGAGGCGTCGATCCAGGAATGGATCGAGTATCACAAATCGATCGGGTTCAGTCACGTCTACCTTTATTCCAACGACGACGACCCCACCCTGTTGTTCCGGGCCGTCTCGCCGTACACCTATGGACCCGATCCGTTCGTCACGTTCATGCACTGGCCTGTCGTGGGCCAACAGAACGAGATCTATCTGCATTTCCTGAAGACGTTCAAGCATGAGGCGGCGTGGTACTCGCTGCTCGATATCGATGAATTCTTTGTCCTGAAGGGTGTCGACAACATCGCGGACTTCATGCGCGATCATGAGGCGCAAGTCGATTGCCTGTATTTCAACTGGGTCCTTTTCGGCAACAACGGCAGGGTCCGCCGAACCGAGGGGTCGACGCTGACATCCTACCCAAGGCGCATGCGCGCGCCGGACAGCCACACAAAGATGCTGTGCCGGTCGGCGGCCATGGATGTCGCGGCGATCGAGAAAGGGAATAGCGTCAGACGCGGAACGTTTCATCATTTCCTCGATAATTTCAATCTGCCGGGGGTCCGCTGCCGCGATGTGCTGGGGGGCTCGACGGAAGGTTACTCGGCCAACTTCAATGCCAGTGCGGAACCTTTCATCAAACGCGACGGATTCGCCGAAGGCGTTTTGCAGCGCGGCTACATCGCCCATTACCAGTTCCGATCGGAGGAGGATTTCATCCGGCGCTGGCGCCGCGGCGGCTTCGGCCAGGATGAAATGTGGCGCAGGTTCTATGAGACGGGCGCGCACAAGGGCGTTCTGGCGGCACGCAATCAGGTGTACGACACCTATCTGGCGGAATACTGGCTGCGTCATACCGCCAACACGATGCGCGTCGGGATATCCCGGCCGGAAATCGCCGCGCTGGGTGAGAACGTGGCGCTGAACCGGCCGTCCTGGCAGAGTTCGGAGTTCGTGCCGGAGGGCCCGGTGGCGGCCTTCAGCCATACCGCCGGCAGCGGCAACAACGGTGTCCGGACGGGAACGTACGGCTTTCATACCAACATAGAGAAGCGGCCCTGGTGGATCGTCGACCTGTTGAAGCCGCACCGTATCGCCGCGATCCACGTCTACAATCGCCGCGACGATCAGGCGGTCAACACTCGGGCCAACGAACTGGACGTGCTGGCCAGCGCCGACGGGGTCAGTTGGAACACGCTGTTGTCCAATCCCGCGAATGCGCCGTTCGGTTTCGACGGCTCACCGCTGGTGGCCGCGGCGCCGGCGTATCTGGCGTGCCGCTTCGTGCTGCTGCGGTTGCGCGGGACCAACTACCTGCATCTGGACGAAGTCGAGGTCTACGGGTCGGTGGTGGTCCCGACGGTTCCGGTGGTGGTGCCTGAAGGCGGACCAGTGATCCCGCAGGATTAGCCCGCACGGGGCGTGGCCCTGGCGCGAGTTGCTGCTGCCGAAGACGATGGCATTATCCGTAGGCCACGGCGGCCTGGCCGCGTGTCATCGGCTCCACCAGCGAACTTCCGGTCAGGCTGGCGGCAACCGCCTCCGCCACGCGGATACCGTCCACGCCGGCCGACATGATGCCGCCGGCATAGCCCGCGCCTTCGCCGGCCGGAAAAAGTCCTTTGGTGTTCAGACTTTGGCCGTCGGGGCCGCGGGTGATGCGAATGGGGCTGGAGGTGCGGGTTTCCACGCCGGTCAGGACCGCGTCGTGCATGGCGAAGCCGGGGATGTCGCGGTCGAACTTTCCCAGTGCCTCGCGGATGGCCTCGATCGCGAAGCCGGGCAGGCAGGCGGCCAGGTCGGCGGGGTGGGTGCCGGGTTTGTAGGATGGCACGATCTCTCCCAGCGCGCTGGAGGCCTTGGCGGCGAGCAGGTCGCCGACGCGTTGGGCGGGGGCGGCGTAGGTGCTGCCGCCGGTCAGGAAGGCGCGGTGTTCCCAGGTTTGCTGGAAGGCGATGCCGGCCAGAGGGTCCGCGGGGTAGTCCGCCGGGGTGATGCCGACGACGATGCCGGCGTTGGCGTTGAACTCGGCGCGGGAATACTGGCTCATGCCGTTGGTGGCGACGCAGCCGGCTTCACTGGTGGCGGCGACGACGCGGCCGCCGGGGCACATGCAGAAGCTGTAGACGGACCGGCCGTTGCTGGCGTGGTGCACCAGTTTGTAGTCGGCGGACCCCAGCAAGGGATGGCCGGCGAAGGCACCGAAGCGGGCCCGGTCGATCAGTGACTGGGGATGCTCGATGCGGGCGCCGATCGAGAACGGTTTGGCCTCGATATGGACGCCATTCCGGTGCAGCATGGCAAAGCTGTCGCGGGCGCTGTGGCCGATGGCCAGGATGACGTGGTCGGCGTCGATTTCCTCCCCACCGGCCAGGGTCAGGCCGCGGATGTGGCGGGTGGCGTCCAGGTGGATGTCCTCGACGCGGGCCGCGAAACGATATTCGCCGCCTAGGGCCTCGATCCTGGTTCGGATGCCTTCCACCACGGTGACCAGGCGAAACGTGCCGATATGGGGCTTGCTGTTGGTCAGGATGTCGTCGGGGGCGCCGGCTTCGACGAAGGTCGTCAGCAGTTTGCGGGACAGGTGGCGGGGGTCCTTGATGCCGCTGTACAGCTTGCCGTCGGAAAACGTGCCGGCACCGCCCTCGCCGAACTGAACGTTGGATTCGGGGTTGAGGACGGCGCGGCGCCACAGGCCCCAGGTGTCCTTGGTGCGCTGCCGGACCGGCTGGCCGCGTTCGAGGATGAGGGGACGAAAGCCCATCTCGGCCAGGGTGAGGGCGGCCATCAGTCCGCATGGGCCGGTGCCGATGACGACGGGGCGGTTGGTGGGCGACGGGACGTGGATGGGAAGGCGGTACTGTGTGTCGGGGGTTGGGCGAAGGGTCGGATCGGCGGCCAGGGCGGCGGCTTCGTCCCGGACCGTAACGTCGACCGCGTAGACCAGGTTGATCGCCGAACGGCGGCGGGCGTCGTAGGCCCGGCGGGCGACAGCCAGGGTCAGAAGGTCATCGGAGGGGATGGCGAGGCGGGTCAGCACCGCGTCGCGCAGGGCGTCCGGCGTGTGATCGAGCGGGAGCTTGAGTTCGGTCAGGCGGAGCATTGGGTCGCTTCATCCGTCGCGGCTCGTTCGGTCTCGGCCATCGGTGCTGTGCGGTTCGGGCGTTGATGGCCGGGACTTCGCCCGGCCATGACGAACAAGGTTCAGTGTGATTCGTTATCGACGACAGAGTATGGCGCGGTTATCCGCCGAGGCGGTTGCCCAGCGGGCGGGCCCAGCCGTGGGGATCGGTGGCGGTGCCGTATTGGATGCCGACGATGATGTCGTACAGCTTCTGCGTCAGAGCGCCGGTTTTGCCGCCGTTGATGACGTAGCGCTCACCCTTGTAGCCGAGTTCGCCCACGGGGGAGATGACGGCGGCGGTGCCGGTGCCCCACATTTCCAGCGAACCGGCCTTGGCGGCGGCCAGGACGTCGTCGATGGCGATCGGGCGTTCGGACACGCGCAGGCCCCAGTCACGCAGCAGGGTCAGCACCGAATCGCGGGTGATGCCGGCGAGGATGGCGCCGTTGAGCGGTGGGGTGATCACCTCGTCGCCGATTTTCAGCATGATGTTCATCGTGCCGACCTCGTCGAGATATTTGTGCTCGACGCCGTCCAGCCAAAGGACCTGGGTGTAGCCGGCTTTCTGGGCTTCCTCGGCGCCGTACAGGGACGCGGCGTAGTTGCCGGCGGTCTTCGCCGCGCCCAGGCCGCCCTTCACGGCGCGGACGTATTGATCGGAGGCCAGGATGCTGACCGGGTTCATGCCTTCCTTGTAGTAGGCGCCGACCGGGCCGACGATCACGTAGTACAGGTAGCTGTGCGACGGATGGACGCCGAGGAACGTCTCGGTGGCGATGACGGTGGGACGGATATAGAGCGAGGTCCCGGGCAGCGAGGGGACCCAACGCTGGTCGACCTCCACCAGGGTTCGGATCGATTCCTCGACCATGGCGGGATCGATTTCCGGAATGCAGAGATAGTGGGCCGACCTGTTCAGCCGGCGGGCGTGGTCGCCAACGCGGAACAGGCGGATTTGCCCGTCGGGGCCGCGGAAGGCCTTCAGGCCGTCGAAAATCGCCTGGCCGTAGTGCAGGACGCAGGTCGCGGGGTCCAGCGAGAACGGCGCGTACGGCTCGATACGGGGATTGTGCCAGCCCTTCCCATCCTCGTAGTTCATCAGGAACATGTGGTCGGAGAAGACTTTTCCGAACGCCAGCGTCTCGTCGGCGGGGGGCTGCCCGGGGGTGGCGGTACGGGTAATCGCGATCTGGGTCACTGGTGTCTCGTTATATGGAAGGGACGTCTCAGGCGCAGACTACGATACCATGACAGCGAAGGCCAATGCCGGTTGCGGGCGCCTTGCATGCGTGGCGCTTATGCGCCCGGACTGGCTGGCGCTTATGCGCCCGGACTGGGGTGTCATTAATATGCCCGGACCGACTGATGCCGAGGTGTCGGGATTCTTGACAGGTGGACGCCGAGGGGTGCCGGGCGCAGGCGGGTAACTATATGTTTTCGCAATGAACTCGGATCAGGTATGATTTTTGCTTAACGCTGTTCCCGATTTGGTTGGCGCTGCCCTGGCGCCATCGCCTGGAGGGGACCAAGCGTTGCCTGCATTTTTCCGCACCGTGCCTGCGTTGACCTTGGGCGGCGTCTTGCTGGTCGCGGCGATGGGTATCCATCCGGCCGCCGCGCTGACGATCACCCCGTATTTCGACAGTTCGATCATCGGAGCCACCGACCAGACAGAGGTCGAGGGCGCCATTGACGATGCCATCGGCACCATCGAGTCGCTGTACACCAACACCGGCACCGTCGGGATCGTGTTCAGTCAGGCCGACGGCAACTTCCTGGGTCAGAGCGATACCGCCGACTACACCGCGAGCTATGCGAATTATACGGCTGCCCTGGCGTCGGTTTCACAGGCCGAACCGACGAACACGATCCTGTCTACCGCGCTGGCCAACCTGTCCTCCGGCAACCAGCCCGGCGCCGGCGGTTCGGTGCTGTTGACTTCGGCCGATGCCCGCGTGGCCCTCGGCGCGGCGAACGCCACCGGCTGCTTCAACAGCAGCGGCACCTTCGTGAGCGGCTGCGGTCAGGCGTATGACGGGGTGGTCACGCTGACCGACAATCCCAACATCGCGCTGAACTACACGAAAACCGCGGTTAGCGGCGCATACAGCGCGATCGACGCGATGGAACACGAAATCAATGAGCTGCTGGGTGGCGGCGGTCAGGGTTCGACGCTGAACAATATCGTGTTCTGCCTCGCCAATCCCACCAACGCGAACTGCGTCGCCAACGGCAATTACGCGAACGACCGGGGTGTGCTGGACCTCTACCGCTACACGGCGCCCGGCGTTGCCAGTTTCAGCACGTCGAGTGGTGTCACCTCCTATTTTTCGGTGGATGGCGGCGTGACTGATATCGTTGGCTTCAACCAGGACAGCGGCGGCGACCTCGCCGATTTCAGCACCTGCGACAACGTCCAGTCGGCGTTCAGTTGCAGCGGCATCTCGGCGACCTACGATGTCGGTTCACCCGAATACGACATGCTGGAATCGATCGGCTACAACGGCGTGCCGGAGCCGGCCTCCTTGGCGTTGCTCGCCGGCGGCTTTGGCGGATTAGCGGTGATGCGGCGGCGGCGGGTCCGGAAAATCCAGTAGCCACGGCTCCGCCAGACCCAGCCCGCGGACCCTGATGCCGTTGGGCAGGACCGCTGCGTAGGATTGGTGATGATGGCCGTGCACGATCAGGCGGGCGCCGCAGTCGCGAGCCAGCGTGTCGATCGCGGAGAAGCCGAACGGGTGGCTGGATGGCGCTTCGTGCGTCACCAGGATGTCGCATGGCATCGCGGCGAGGCGGACAAAATCCTCCGGGAAGATGGTGTCGCGATGGAACAGCGGCAGGCCGCCGCGCCACGGTTCGTGCGGGCGCAGGGCGGCCTGGAAGGCGGCGCGTGTCTGATAGGATGGCGGTCCTTCGTGTGGGTGCCACACTCTGGGCTTGAACACCCCCGGCAGCCCGGCGACGCGCAGGCCGCCGATCGGCGTGACCCGCAGCCCGAGGTCGCCCTTGTGGCTGGTCAGGTTGTCGTAGGCGGCCTCGGTTTCTGTGTCGTGGTTGCCGATGATCCAGCGCACGTCCCAGCCGCGGTCGATGACCGGGGCGAGGATGTGCGCCAGCGGCGCCGGGCAGCCGCAGTCACCGACCAGGATGAGCGTGCCGGGCGTAAGGGCATGGCAGGCACGCAGGATGGGGGCGAAGTTGCGGTGGGGGTCGCCGGCGAACAAGATCGGCGGTTCAGCCAATCGCGGACTCCACCCAGCGGGCCCAGGCCAGGACGGCGCGGTCGTCGCCCTGGCGGCCGACGATCTGGATGCCCAGCGGCAGGCCGTTGGGGCCCGTGCCGGCGGGAACGGTGACGCAGGGGACGTGCAGCGAGGTCCAGATGGAGTTGAACGCCGGATCGCCGGTCCATTCCAGGCCCTTGGGCGCCTCGCCGGGGGCCGACGGGGTGACCAGGATGTCCAGGCCATCCATCGCGCCGGGGAAGGCGTGCTGGGTGGATTCGAACACCTCGTAGGCGTTTCGCAGCGCGGATTCGGATTGGTTGAGGCCGAATGCCATGCGTTCGCGCAGGCCCTCGCTGAGCTGATCGGGGTGGTTGGCGAGTTCCCAGCCCAGGGCGCGGGCACTTTCGCTGTTCATGATGACAGGGTGGGCTTCGGTCAGGTCGTTGAAGCTCTCGGGCAGTTCGCGATGGGCGATGGTGGCGCCGGCGCGGGACAGGGACTCGGTCACCCTGGACAGCAGGGCCTGGGTTTCCGGGGCGGCGGCATCCCAGGTGGGGGACCGGCAGATGCCGATCCTCGGGGCTGTTCCCGGTCTGGTGTCCGGATCGCCGAGGCCCCGGCCGGAGACGGCGCCGGCGAACAGCGCGCAATCGGCGACGGTGCGGGCGATGACGCCGATCGTGTCGAGACTGTCCGCCATGACCTTCATGCCGATGCGGCTGATCATGCCGAAGGTGGGCTTGTAGCCGACGGCACCGCAGAAGGCGGCCGGACGGATCACGCTGCCGGCGGTTTGCGTGCCATAGGCGAGCGGGAACAGCCCGGCACCGACCCCGGCAGCGGAACCGGAGGATGACCCGCCTGGGGTGTGCGCCGGATTGACCGGATTCCGCGTCGGGCCGGGCCTGCGGGTGGCGAACTCCGTGGTCACGGTCTTGCCGATGACGACGCCGCCGGCGGCGCGGGCCCAGGCGACGGGGGCGGAGTCGGCCCTCGGCCGCCAGCCCGTCCAGATGGAAGAGCCGTACTGGCTGGGCATGTCGGCGGTATCCAGCACGTCCTTGATGCCGATCGGGATGCCTTGCAGCGGACCGGGCCGGGTTGCGGCGGCGGCAACCCGAGGCTGGGCGGGGTCGAAATGGGCGAAGGCCAGGACGGTGGGATCGCGGCTGGCGATGTGGTCCAGGTAGGCGTCCATCAGTGCCTCCGGCCGCAGCTTGCCATCATGGATCAGACGCACCGCCGCGGTGGCGGTCAGGCTGAGCGGATCGGCGGGCATGGCTGAATTCTCCCTCTTGAAACCATGCAACACTGGCGCAGCGGTGCGCGCGGGTCCATCCTGAACAGTATGAGCGTTCAGCAGCCCTCATCAGATCGGGACGCGTCCGGCGGCACCATCCGCGTCGGCGGCGATCCCGATGGGCTGATGACCTACCTGATCGATTTGTCGCCGGAGGCGCTGCCCAGCGTCGCCCGGCGCGACCTGGAACGCGCCTGGTATGCGGCCCGGGAGGCGGCGTTGGCGGAGCGCCAGGGTGCGGTGCGCGGCTTCCGGTTCACCCGGCCGGACGGCAGCCACACCGACCTGGCCCTCGCCGATGTCGATGCCCGCTGCTGGGTCGGCGGCGTCGATCGTTCGGTGGGGATCGCCAATACTACGGGATTGTCGCTGTGCCTGCGACTGCTGGCCCTGATCGACCTGCTGGCGCATGCGCCGTGGGCGCGATCGCTGTTTCATCTGGCTCGGGATGGTGCCGAATTCCATCCGGCTCTGCTAAAAGCCGCCGCGAGTCAGCCGTTGACCCGGGAGGCCCGATTCGATGAAGCGGGATTTCAGGTACGGCTGTCCCGTTTCATCACCGGCTTCCAGATCGAAGCCCCACAGGCGGCGCAGCGCCTTTCAGGAGCCCATTCATGAACCGCCCTTTTCTTGCCGCGACCGGGTTTGTCGTCG
>DATAZJ010000571.1:0-4887 GCA_036272115.1 Rhodopila sp.
GCCGTGACCATCATACATGACCGAGACACCGTGCTGTTGCACGACGGCTAGCCCCGCCTTGCGCAACTCGTAAGCCAAGGCATTTTCGTAGACTTTTTCCAGGAAGCCGGCCCCGAGGGTATTCAGGACGATGAAGGCACAGCCAATGACGCGCCCCGATAATGCATTCAGACTATCCTTATCAGCGTGTTCGGCGTGCATCTTCTTCTATCCGCGTTAGGGGCCTTCTACGCGATGCTGCCAACAAAGAATTGCCAAGGGGTTAACACACCGTCGCCGACCCACGCCGGCAATGTTCACCGTCAGCAGGGCAGGGCGGTGAAGAGGCGGGTTGGCGTGACGAATTCGTCCTGTGCGGCGACGGTCAGGATTTCGCGCGACCCGGCTTCCTCGGTCCTTCGCAGCAGGCCGAAAACCGACGATCCGGCGGCTTCCAGGGCGGCGACCGCGCTGCCGGTGCGCAGGCGGTGGAACAGGAACAGCGCGGCGATGGCATCGCCCGCGCCGTTCACCGTCACGCCCAGCCGCGGCGTGCGCAGCAGATGGAACGCTCCGCCCTCGGACACCATCATGTCGATCGAGCCTGGCGGTGTGTCCTCGGTTTCCAGGCTTGTGAGCAGCACGCAGCCCGGGCCGTCCGGCCGGAGCATCGACGCCAGCCGGGTCACCGCCTGTCTGGCACCGAGCAGGGTCGCGCAATCGAGGCCGGTCAGGCGCTCGATCTCGAACCGGTTGGGGGTGGCGATATCGGCGGCGGGCAGGGCGTGGTCGAGGAGAAAGGACTCGATGCCGGGGCGGACGTAGACGCCGGTGTCGGTGTCGCCGATCACCGGATCGCAGCAATACAGCGCCGCCGGGTTGGCGCGCCGCACGCTGGCGACGGCGTGCAGGATGGCATCGCCGATATCCGCGCCGCCGACATAGCCGGACAGCACGGCGTCGCAGCGCGCCAGTGCGTCACGCGCGGCGATGCCGTCCACCAGCTCGCGCACCGACTGGCCGGAATAGACCGCGCCGGTCCAGTCGCCGTAGCCGGTGTGGTTGGAGAACTGGACGGTGTTGATCGCCCAGACCTCGGCGCCCAGGCGCTGCAGCGGAAACACCGCGCTGGCATTGCCGACATGGCCGTAGGACACCCAGGACTGGATGGAGAGAATGTTCACGCTCAGGTCCCCGCTTACGCAATCGCCGCGATACCTTATATCCACCGCCAACGCATCCGCGCCCGAGATCCGGATGTCCCGGGTCCGCTCCTCCATCGGGATACAATCACGCATGTCGACGCCACTGCTTTTCCAGCCGATCAGCTTCCGGTCGGTGACTGCCCGCAACCGCATCGTCGTTTCACCCATGTGCCAGTACAGCGCCAATGACGGTCTTGGCGACGACTGGCATGTCCAGCATCTGGGCGCTCGCGCGGCCGGGGGTGCGGGGATCGTGTTCACCGAGGCGACGCATGTCTCGGCGGTCGGGCGGATCACGCCGCATTGCCTGGGGCTTTACACGCCGGAGCATCAGGCGTTGCTGACCCGGCTGGCGGCGGTCATCACCCAATGCGGTTCGGTGCCTGCCATCCAGATCGCGCATGCCGGGCGCAAGGCGTCCTGTCAGGTGCCGTGGGAGGGTGGCAAGCCGATCTCGCTGGAGGACGGCGGGTGGCAGCCGGTTGCCCCGAGTGCGCTGGCTTCGGTGCCGGGTGCCACGGTGCCGCATGCGTTGTCGGCGGCGGAGATCGGCGACATTGTCGGGCAGTTCGCCGCGACGGCTCGCATGGCTCGGGAGGCCGGCTTCAAGATCGCCGAAATCCATGCCGCGCATGGCTATCTGGGGCATTCGTTCCTGTCGCCGGTGTCCAACCACCGCAACGATTCCTATGGCGGCGACCTGGAGGGCCGGTCGCGCTTTCTGTTGGAGGTGATCGAGGCGATCCGCGGCGAATGGCCGTCCGACCTGCCGCTTTGGGTGCGGCTGTCGTGCAGCGACTGGATACCGGGCGGGCTGACGATCGAGGACACGGTCGCGGTGTCGAAGCGGTTGGCCGCCACCGGGCAGGTCGATCTGATCGACTGTTCGTCCGGCGGGGTGTCGCATGAGCAGAAGATCCCGTCGCTGCATCCCGGCTACCAGGTGCCGTTTGCCGATGCGATCCGCAACCAGGCGGGGATCGCGACCGGCGCGGTCGGGATGATCAGCGAACCCACGCATGCGGCGGAGATTCTTGCCAACGGCCGAGCGGATGTGGTGCTGCTGGCTCGTGCGCTGCTGGCCGATCCGGCTTGGCCGATCCGCGCGGCGAAGGCGCTGGGGGTGAAGCCCGAGGTGCCGAAGCAGTATCTGCGCGCCGCGCTGTAGATACGCGCAGCGTTGGGTGCGTGGGCCGCACCCAGGTTTGTGGGCAAGGACTGTGGGCGGATGCCCACAGGCCTTGCCTCACATACTTGGCCGATCGCTGGTGTCCCGAATCTGAAGTTCGCACAATGGGCGAGCCTCAGATTCGAAACATTAGCTCTTTGTTTTCAGTGACCTGCTGGCCCCGGAAGCCCGCCGCAAGATGCGACGAACCTCTGGGGCAGGGCACTAGCATCGCGCATCAGAGAAGCGCGATGCGTCGCAGTTTTGTCCGAGTGGCCGATTCACGCGGGAAATCGCGGTCACTTCGTGACTCGCGCTTTACCGCGATCGGGCACTAGTGCGCGATCGCCTCCACCTCCAGCAGGTTCGTGCGCGGGCCCAGGGTCGCGACTGACAGGATCACGATCCCCATGCACACCGCGACGAATGCGAAGACGCCTGTGGGGCCGTAATCGCGCAGGAAGAACGCGATGAAGAACGGCGTCAGGATGCCGCTCAGCCGGCTCCACGCGTAGACGAACCCGACGCCGCGGGCGCGGATCCGGGTTGGATACAGCTCCGCCTGATAGTTGTGCAGCCCGTAGGACAGCCACTGCGCCGCCATTGCCAGACAGGCGCCGAGGCTGATCAGCGCCCATGTACTCTCGACATTGGCGAACCAGATGCCGAGCACGGCGATGGCCAGACATGCCAGGCAGGAGTGCCATTTTCGCTCGATCTTGTCGGCGAACGACATGATCAGCAGCGGAAAGATGACCGCGGCGATGTTGATGACCGTGCTGTAGCCCAGGCTCTGGGTGACGTGGATGCCTTTGGCGATCAGCAGCGTCGGCGTCCATGCGACAAAGCCGTAGAAGCCGACGGTCTGGAAGAAGTTGAACAGCATCAGCATAACCGTCCGCTTGCGATAGCGCGGGCTGAAAATCTCCGACAGGCTGCCTTTGCGCGGATCCTGATAATGCGGCATCCCGGGTTCCGGCAGCGGCTGGCCGTAATCGCGGGCGACGCGTGTCTCGATATCCCGCATCACCCGTTCGGCTTCCTCGATGCGGCCCTGCTGGGCGAGCCAGCGCGGGCTTTCGGGCAGGCCGAGCCTGATCCACCAGATCACCACCGCGGCGATCGAGCCGAGCCAGGTGACCCAGCGCCAGCCGTCGTAGCCCCAGATGCTGGACGGGGTCAGTTGCCAGGACAGGAAATAGGATACCAGGAAGGCGATGGCGCTCATGGCCTGCAGGAAGCCGAATGCCGCGCCGCGGGTCTTTTTCGGCACCAGTTCGGACAGGTACGCATCCACCGTGACCAGTTCCAGGCCGACGCCAAGCGCGCTGATGAAGCGCCAGAGGTTCACGCCGTCGGCGGTGGTCTGCATGCCCATGACGAAATTGGCGATGCCGAACCACAGCAGCGAGTAGGCGAAGATGGCGCGGCGGCCGAAACGATCGGCGATGTAGGAGACGAACAGCGTGGCGATGAAGAACCCGGCGAACAGCGCGGCGACGAAGCTGGCGAAGCCGCTCATCCCGAAGAAGCTGACGGTGGTCGGGGTGAAGATTTTGGCCTTGAACAGGCCTGGGCCCAGGGCGCCGATCAGGCCGATCGCATAGCCGTCGAAGAAGCCGCCGAAGGTGAGCAGGATTGCCATGATCCATAGCGAGCGGGTCATGGGCAGCCGATCGAGCCGCGCGGTAAGCCTCTCCGCGGCGGTCGCGGTGCGGGTGGAACGTCCATCCTCGGAGATGCTCATTGTCGAGCCGGCTCCGATACCTGAAATGGGGGGTGGGCTGGCCATTCGGTGTGTTTCCTGTACTTGTCTTTATTACCTCGGTGCTCCGTGCTGTGAGCATCCGCGGCAACGCGTCCGTTCGTGGACGCGCACGGCGAGACTGCGGGCAATTGCGCCGGCGTGTAAAGGGCAGGACAGGCGTGGGTGGCCGGGCGTGCGTCGCCGGCGGCGGCTAACCGATGCGGGGATGGCCGGGCTTGATCGCCTGATGGAAAAGCAATCAAGCCCGACGCGGAATTGCGCTGCGTTTGCGCGGCGTGACGCGGAAGTCTTTCATCGCGCTCGCGTCAGGCTTGATTGCCTTGCCGACGCCCGCATGGATCAGCGCCGCGACGCGCCGGGCACCACATGCCGGGATAAGAGCTACTCAGGTCCGCTCAGGATGGCGGCAACGCTGCCCGAGGCACCATTGCACTGCACGATGCCTACTGCAGCCCGCCGATACCAGGTCCCGGTGCGCCGCCGGCGGTGGTACCGCCGGGGGTCGTGGTGCCGGTCGGGTTGAACCGGCCGATATTGCCCAGAAGCTGCTGCAGGAACGATGCCTCGGTTCCCGGCGAGGCCGTGGTGCGGGCGATCATCGGCGACGGCAGGGCGGCTTCCTTGTCCAGCTTGTTGACGGACGCCAGCACGCCCTTGTCGTCGAAATTCAGCACGATGACATTCTGGTTCAGTTCCCCCAGCGTGCGGCCGATGCGCGGCTGGGTCAGTTCCGAGATATACAGCCAGGTGTTGTCGTCGAAGGTGCT
>DATAZJ010000572.1:0-8360 GCA_036272115.1 Rhodopila sp.
CGAAGGCGACGAAATCGCCGACGCGTACAATCCTGATCGCGCCGCCGGCGGCTTTCCGCACCGCCGCCTCATCGAACACCTCCAAACGTGCGTCCCGCGACGGCTGCCGCAAAACCCTCGCGTGCAGCATGTCCGGCCGCACCATGTCATGGATGAACGCCGCGCCCGTGACCTTTGCCACCAGATCGCGCCGAGGCACCGGCTGCCCCACCACCTTATACGCCGACGGCGGCTTCGGCCGACCCGCCCCCTCGATCTCGGCTGCGAAATCCTCGGGACCGGCGAAACTCCAATAATCGTGCCCGGTCGGATTGCCGTCCTGCAGGAACACCCCGTCCTCGACAGACAATTCCTCCGGCGCGCAATTCAGCCGTTGCGCCAGACGCCCCAACACGCGCCCCCGCAACTCCGCGCTGACCAGCCGCACCGACCGGCCGGACACCTCGATCGACTGGCTGGAACTGGTCGAGCCCTCGTCGGGCGCATCCGCGGTGTCGCCGGACAGGATATCGATGCGGTCGATGCCGACATCCAGTTCCTCGGCGGCGATCTGCGACAACGCGATCAGCACGCCCTGACCGATTTCCACCTTCCCCACCGCCAGTTTCACCGTCCGGTCGGGCTGGAACCGCAGCCACTTCTCCATGCGGCGGTTGTTCAGGATGCTCAGCGGCAATGTGTCGCTCATGCCGGCGCTCCCATCAAAGCGGCTTTCTGAACCGCGGCGATGATCCGAGTATGCGTGCCGCAGCGGCAAAGGTTCCGGTCCAGCGCAGTGACGATCTCCGCTCGGGATGGCCGAGGATTCCGATCCAGCAGCGCCTTGGCACTGATGATGATGCCGGACAGGCAGTAGCCGCACTGCCCCGCCTGTTCCTCCAGAAAAGCCTGCTGCAACGGATGCGGGGCATCCGCCGTCCCCAACCCCTCGATAGTGGTAACGGAACAGCCGCAGACCGACCCGACCTCCCGCGCACAGGAATAGATCGCCTCACCGTCAATCAGCACCATGCAGCTACCGCACTGCTCCAGCCCGCAGCCGTAGCGGCTGCCCTTCAGGTCCAGAGTGTTGCGCAGCACATCCAGCAGCGGCGTGGTGGCATCCACCTCCACGGCGACAGTCCGTCCGTTGACGGTCAGTTCGATGGTCATTGTTCCCCCTGTATTCGCCGCCTAACTCTGGACCGTCTCCGACGTCCACGGCAATTCCCATAGCTCCGCATTGCACAGCTTGGCCGCCAACACGGTGGAGATCGCATCGAACAGCGCCTCCCCCTTTTCCGCCGTCGCCGCCTCCGGGTTGCCGATCACGCCGGACGCCGACCGGCTGCCGATGCTCCGCCACAGATACACCCCGCCGCCAACCACGTCCGCCACGTCCGGGGACGTATTGGATTTCGCCAGCGGGATCCGGTCGACCGCAACCAGATCCGGCCGCACCGCCATCATCATTGACGTTTCCGCCTCGCACGCGTGCTGCAAACCACCCTGAGTCTCGAGGATTTTCGCGATCGCCACCGCCGCGGCATACCAGTAGGTGAACTGCACGATCGGCACGCCCAGCTTCGGCGTCAGGTCGTCAACGATCGTCCGCAGCGCGTTTTCGTTTCCGCCATGCGCGTTCAGCAGCACGATCCGCCGGAAGCCATGCCGCAGCACCGACCGCACCACGCCCTCGATCAGCGCGGAGAACGCGGCGTTATCCAGCGTAACGGTGCCGCCGAAGCTCATGTGATGCTCCGACAATCCGGTCCACAACACCGGCAGCACCAGCACCTTGTGCCCGTTCGCCAGCACCTTTTCGGCGGTGCGAGCGGCCACCGTCTCACCCAGGCACGAATCGACCTCCACCGGCAGATGCGGACCGTGCTGCTCCAGCGATGCCACAGGCAAAATGACGATCGCATCCTGGCGAGCCTGTTCGCGCAATTCGTCCGCTCTCAGCCGCCGCCATTCATACCGCATGCCGATCCGCTCCCGCTTCGCCACCGGCGGTGCGGGAAGGGATGGACTCACACCCGCGCAGCCGATATCACGCTTATGTCATCGAAAGACCAAAACCAGGGGCGGTCAAGCAGACCAACAGTTTGATCATGCGCAATTTATCTTTCCGGCCGCCGCGTCCTGGATCGCCCAACTGATGTCCCAGGGCCTGGCTGCATTTTCCGCGTCGATTTCACGCCTCGTGGCATCCGCCGCGCCGTTGCTCAGCGCGATCCGCATCGGTCCGAACCGTCATGTCACCGGCTTGATCTGCCAGGGCGACATGATCCTGACGACCGACCAGGCACTGCCCATCCTCGACAGCTATACCGTCGTCCTCTCGAACCGCCTGCTGATCGCCGCCCGGCCCGGCCCGCGTGATCCGGGCAGCAATCTCGCGGTCCTGCGCCTGGAAACCCCCTGGCCGGCGACACCCCCCGAGGTCGCCACGTCGCCCGTCGGCGGCATGGTCATCGTGCTGGGCGCGGACGCCGACGCGTCGCCCACCGTCCGCCTGACGGTGATCCACCGGCTCACCCGCACCGCCGAGGGCCTGGCTCCCGAACTCGATCTGCCCGGCGACAGCGTCGACCCGGGCAGCCTCGTGCTGGACCCCGCCGGACGCCTGATCGGCATGGCCGCCCTTGGTCCGAACCGGCACGCCATGGCCATCCCCGGCGCCCTGATCAGCCGCATGCTGACGCCCAATCGAGACCCCGGCGCCTCGGCAGCCACCCCCCTGGCCATCCCGGCGTTCTCACCCCCCGCAAGCCGCCGGGGCTGGCTCGGTGTCGCGTTGCAGCCGATCACCGTGCCGGACCAGCTCGTCGCCCGCGCCGGTCAGGCCTCCGGGCGGATGGTGGTCAGCATCACCAAGGGCGGTCCGGCCGAATTGGCGGGCCTGCGAATTGGCGACGTGCTGCTGGCGCTGGATGGCACCAGCACGTCCGGCCCACAGGCCCTGCGAGCGTTCCTCGGCGGCGACCGCGTCGGCGCCACCGTGGAGGCCAAACTGCTGCGCGACGGCAACCTCGTGATGACGCAACTAACCATCGCCGTTCAACCGGGATAGCATGATCGCGGGTGACGAAACGTCCTGAACCCGTGAATGATGCGGTCAAACAAAAAAACCAACTTCATTGACACAAAATTTGAAGCATGCGCGAGTCCTCACGCAATAAAACGACAAGGCAATGACAACGTGCCGAAAGGCCGTATAACAGGCAATATTAGCTCGCCACCCACCTTTATTGCTACCCACGATTGAATCGACGCGCTATCAATTCGCCGTTTTGGATAGGAGGACGCTTTGATTTCGAACAAACCGGAACGCGTGAGTAAGGTAGACCGATTCGGATGCAACAAAATCACGTTGCCATGACGGCAATGGATGCATTCTTTTGTCCGCTGGCCTCGAGGCAACAGCGGGAGACAAGGGGATGCTGCCTTCTTACGTCGCGCTGACATCATTGACCGATCGCATTCGTGCGGACGACCTGGCTGTCGTTGCAGGCGCACTGCAAACCCAGGTCGCCAGGGATTTCGCACCGGAATGGGGCAGCAGCGCCATCGTCGCGGCATTTGCGTTTGAGGCGATTCCCGCCGGCTATACCCCGCTGATCGTCCAGGACACGCTGGAAACCGAGGGCGCGAACGGATTTCATCGGACCCGCGGCGACGATACCCCCTATATCGTGGTGCCCCACGGCCCGAACTGGTCGCTCGCGGCCAGTCATGAGTTGTTGCGCATGCTCGCCAACCCCACCGGGTCGGCACGCCGCCCGGGGCCGTCACGCATGCCCGGGCAGGGCACCGTCGAATTCCTGCTCGACGTCTGCGCGCCCTGTCAGGATGTATCCGCGGCCTACGCGATCGACGGTGTGCCGGTGTCCGATTTCTGCACCCAGGCCTTCTTCGGCACGATCACGCGGATGTGTAGCTTCACCGGCGCCTTGCGCCAGCCGTTGGAGCCCGCCGCCAACGGTGTCGTCACCTGGCTCGCCGACGATGCGCTGCTGTATCAGGCTCGGGCCGACCGTCAGGGCCGAACGCAGGTGTACGGCGGTTTCTCTCCCGCCAACCGCGCGCGCATGCTACTGCGGGAACTGGTCGATATGCTGACGCCGGACCGGTTGCCGCTGCTGTCGAACGCAGCACGGACCACCCGCCTTCAGGAAGCGGAGGACAACGCGCGCCGGGTCCGGTTCGCCAACATGACCCGCTTTCGTGAGGACATCGCCTGGCGCTTCGGCCATGCCTCTGCGGCCGAGACCCCGGCCATCCCCGCGCCGCGGCGCCAGGTCAGGGGTGGGAAGGCCAATCCCGCCGCCACCGAACCCGGCAAGTCGCCGCCGCGCGAAGACGCCACAAGGACGGTTCGCACCGCCTCCTGATCCCGGCGCCCCGTCGACGCCGTGCATACGATCCGATGCGGAAGAATCGAATCATCAAGCACAGATTATCGGCCTCTCGTCTCACGGCGGGCGCAGTCCGCCATGCACGCCTTCGAGTGCCAGTCCCGGAACGAGCATAAATGGCGGCCCTGCGCCTGCCATGACGGTGTCACGCAACCGTGCTTCCTCTGGCGCGATCATTCCGCGTCGAAGCCATCCGACCCGCCCGCCGCGGTCCCGTGGTCTGTTGTTTCCCCACGCCGGACGCTAGAACTGAATCCGTACAGGTGGAATCACCGGAGCGGTGAAGCATGCTCTCAAACAAGACGCTGGAGCGAGTCCGCGAGCCACGGCGAACAGGAACCGCCCCGGCGTCGATCGGGCACTCCCAACCAACAGATTGATCACTCGATGAAATATCGCTTTCTCGCGGTCATCGGCCTGACCGTCGTTCTCGTCACACCCGCCCGCGCGCAAAAGCCGGAGCCGCCGCACGAATCGGCCATCACGCATCTGCCGGCCGACGTCACCACCCATCAGAAGCTGGCGCTGCCGGGCCGCGACCTGACATTCACCGCCACCGCGGGCAGCATCCAGCTAAAGGGCGGCAAGGATGCGCCGCTGACCGATATCGCCTTCATCGCCTACCAGAAGCAGGACGCCGACCCCACAACCCACCCGGTTACATTCGTATTCAACGGCGGTCCCGGCATGGCGTCGGCATGGTTGCAGATGGGCGCTATCGGTCCATGGCGAGTCCAGATCGATCCGGCGACGGATGGTCCGTCGGTAACACCGGTGCCGATCCCGAACGCCGATACCTGGCTGGACTTCACCGACCTGGTGTTCATCGACCCGCCCGGCACCGGTTATTCCCGTATTCTGACAACGGACCCGGACGCACGCCAGCGCCTGTGGTCGGTCCGCGGCGATATCGACGTGCTGGCCGAGGCGGTCCGACGCTGGCTGGACCGCAACGACCGCACTGTTTCACCGAAATATATCCTGGGTGAAAGCTATGGCGGCTTCCGCGGCCCCAGATTGGCGCGTGCGCTGCAATCCGACGAAGGCGTCGGCGTCAGCGGCCTCATCCTGCTGTCGCCGCTGCTGGATTCACACGTCATGAGCGGTTACGCCGACCCCCTTGGCTGGGTCGATCTGCTGCCCTCCGAAGTCGCCGTCGTCCGCGCCGAACACGGCCCGGTCACGCGTGCCGATCTGGCGGATGTCGAGACCTATGCCGCCGGCGATTACTTGACCGATATCCTGCGCGGCAGCAACGACACCGCCGCCGTCGATCGTCTGACCGCCCGTGTCTCCGGCCTGACCGGGTTCGACCCCGCCGAGGTGCGGCGGATGGACGGACGGCTCGACCGCTTCAGGTTTCAGCGCGAACTGATCCCCGGCCGGGTCAGCAGCGCCTATGACGGCACGGTCTCCCGCCCGAACCCGCAACCGCACGCAATGGCCGCCCGATTTCCCGATCCGGTGCTCGCCGGCTTCGAGGCCCCCATTACCAGCGCCATGATGGCGGTATACGCCGACCAGCTGCACTGGCGCCCGGATGCGGTCTATCATCTGGCGAACGACGATGTTTTCACCGCCTGGGACTGGGGCCATGGCCTGGACCGGCCGGAGTCGCTGACCGCCCTGCAGGCTGCGCGGTCCCTGGACCCGCATATGCGGGTACTGATCGCGCACGGCCTGTTCGACCTCGTCACCCCGTATTTCGGCACCGTCCGGTTGTTGCGGATGCTACCGACCCTGCACGGCGCCGCGCCGATCGAATTCCGCGCCTACCCGGGCGGCCACATGTTCTATTTCGGAGAGGCATCGCGCACCGCGTTGCGCAACGACGCCAAATCGGTGTTCGATCCCGCCAACCCAACGGGAGACTCGCCATGAACATCGATTTCACCGGCCGCAAGGCCATCATCTGCGGCGGCAGCCGCGGTATCGGCCGGGCCATAGCGCTCGGGCTTGCCGCCAGCGGCGCCGACGTGTCGATTTGCGCCCGTGGCGCCGAAACGCTGGAGAAAACCCGTTCGGAAATCGCCGCACACGGCCACAAGGCCCACGCGGCATCGGTCGACCTGGGCAACGAGGCAGCCATCAAAGCCTACATCGCCGACGCAGCCTCCACACTCGGCGGCATCGATGTGCTGGTGAACAATGCCTCGGCCTTCGGATCGGCCGATGACGAAGCAGCCTGGGTCGCCAGCCTGGCGATCGACATGCTGGCGATCGTGCACGCGACCCAAGCGGCCCTGCCGTTTCTGAAGGAGTCGAGAGGCAGCGTGGTCAACACGTCGTCCATCTCCGCACTGCGGGCGGCCGCGCGGCAGCCGCCGTACGGAGCGATCAAGGCGGCGGTGATCCACTACACGAACACCCAGGCGGCAATGTACGCCCGAAGCGGGATCAGGGTGAACGGCGTCGCGCCGGGGTCGATCGAGTTCCCCGGCGGCGTCTGGGATCGGCGCAAGACCGAGAACCCGAAACTGTACGGCGCCGTGCTGAACTCGATCCCGTTCGGTCGTCTGGGCCTGCCGGAGGAAGTGGCGAACGTGGTGATGTTCCTGGCATCCCCGCTCGCGTCCTGGGTCACCGGCCAGACCATCGTCGTTGACGGCGGCCAGTTGCTTTAAGCAGTATTGGGTCAGTTTGAATTTCCGCTATCGACCCGGGTTCGTCGTTGGTGCGCCTGTTTGGCGATCCCGGGACCGGACATTTAGAATGTGGCAGCCGCCGATGAAGAAGCGGCGCGAGTTCTGGCAAACGTGCAGCCGATAGATAGCGCCAGGGGGCATTGGTTGCAGGTGGCGGAAGAGTTTGACGAGATGGCAGGGACATTGCGGGCGATAGCCCTTGATTTGCCGGGGGATCGTGCCCCCGAATTGGACGACTGACCTATGCCCACCATCGCGGTGTTCTACGGGATCGTCATCACCATGTTTGCGAATGACCATCCGCCTCCCCATTTTCATGCAACCTATGGGGAGTTCTTGGCTATAATCGAGATCGAGACTGGCAGGTTGATTAGGGGACGGCTTCCGCGGCCCCAGCTTGCCAGCGTGGAGACCTGGCGGCAACAGCACCTCGCCGAACTAATGGAGAATTGGACGCTATGCCGAGCGAAGCAATTTCCCAAGCGGATTCAGCCGCTTCCGTGACCTACCCGACCCCGATGTTCAATCACGGGGACGAAGTGCAGAACGTCATTGCCCTGCCGGGCTATCGCCTCGCCGTGCGTTTTTTCGACGGAACGAGCGGGATTGTGGACATGAAGACCATGATCGAAAGCCACGAGGCAGGGGTATTTGCGGCGTTGCGCGACCCTTCCGTGTTCAACGCCGTGAAGATCGACATCGGCACGGTGACATGGCCGAACGGCGCGGACCTGGCGCCAGATGCCATGCACGATGAGCTTGCCATCCGTGGCGAGTGGTGCCCGGCCTAATGGCCGGCGCCGACCTCCCCATGCAGGCCCTCGAACTGGCATAGCCAACCGCGACTATACCGGCCGAGCGGACGTCAGATCCCGCATAGTCGAAACCGGGCAGTATCTCCGTTTGAATTTCCGCTCGCGACCCAACCCGGCCGCCACGCCATCCATTCGGTGATCCCAGAACCTGACGTTCATCACGGTGCGGCGCCGACGGCTGTGCGCCAATGCCGGTCGCTCAGGCGAAGCGGTTCAGTTCTCGAAAGCGGACGTAAACACCGGCGTCCCCTTCAGTGTTTTGGGTGGCTAGCGGTCGGTGGCTCGGATGGCTTCTCAACTACCCAAGGATTGTTCCTAGGACCAGCCATGCATCTTGGACAATTGGAATGCCGGGAGTGAAAGGGCCACTCCAGGGAAATTGGACGTATTCGCCCTCGCCGCTCTGCCCGACGTTCTCAAGGTAGTAGACAGACGGGATTCCCGGCATCTGCTTTCCTAGACGTTTCAGGTAGGCGAAGTAATCCGTCGAAAATTCGTCT
>DATAZJ010000573.1:0-3738 GCA_036272115.1 Rhodopila sp.
GCCACAGACCGTCTCGGATCATCCGGCGGTGGACAAGCCCATCCAGGCCAAGCCCGCCGCGAGCAACTCCCCCGAGACCAAGCCTGTCGAGACCAAGCCTGTCGAGACCAAGCCTACCGAGACCAAGCCTGCCGAAAGCGCGCCTGCCGAAAGCAAACCCGCCGATAACAAGCCCGCCAACAACAAGCCCGCGGCGGAGTAGGCCTCGGGCGATCAGGCTAACGACGCCGCCCGTCAGCCTGTGCGATCAGGGTCTCGGCGATGGCGGCGACACGTTCGGCGTTACGGCTCCAGGTCAGTGACCGCGTGGTGATCGTTGTATGTGCGGCATTTCCAAGCCGTTCACGCAGTTCGGGATCGCCGCACAGACGCAGCAAAGCCGCCTCCAGATCACCGTCAGCCGCGGTGTCGAACAACACCGCATTCTCACCGTCCGTCAGGATCTCACGGATATTTTCGGTATCCGGCGCGACGATGGCCCGGCCAAGCTGCAGGTACTCGAACAGTTTCAGCGGCGACGAATACGGGGTCAGGCCCGGCAGCACCGCGATATCGAACGCGGCGACGTGACGGGCGACGTCGTCGCGCCCGACGATCCCGGAGATTGTCAGCCGATCGGGGACACCTCTCATTCGGGCATGCTCTCGCAGGGAATCGCGGGCCGGACCGTCACCGACCACCAGGATGTGCAGGTCGAAGCGACCCTGTTGCAAAGCCACAAAATCAATCAGCCGGTGGACGGCATTCCAGCCGCGAATAAAGCCGGTGAAGCCCAGCACCAGGCGAGGCGGCAGGCCTAGCGTCGCCTTCGCCACATCGATCGCCGGGACGGTACCGAAACGTTCAGGATTGATGCCGTTCGGGATCGCCGTAATGCGCGACGCCGGCACCCCGTATTCCGCCACTGTGCGTGCCAGCACGCCGGTGACCGGCAGAACGTGGTCCACCCGGTTCCACAGCATCCGTTGCGCCCAGCGGCCCAGCCGGTGCAGCCGCAAGCCATCGTTCTTTGCCCGCTCCTCATACAACGGAGAATTCACTTCCAGCAGCAGCGGCAGGCCGGACAGGCGGCGCATCCAGACGCCGGCGAACAGGAACAGGCTGAAACGCTCATAGATCACATCCGGCCGATGCAGACGCACGGCCGCCCGCAGGCGCATGAAGGCCTTCACGCTGTAGGCGATCTCCAGAACCTCATATAACGCTCCGGGAATCAGGCGTTTGATGCGGTCGACAAACGGGTTCGAATCGCCGAAGTCTGTCGTCTCGAAGCCCGGCGGACCCACCAGGATGGTCTCATGACCCTGCTCCCGCAGTGCGGCGATCATCTCCTCGATGTGCACGGCCTGGCCGTCGCGCGATGCGATACGATGGTGGAACAGAATGCGCATCGGCTGGACAACCCCTCGGTCTTGGATCCCGTTCGGCGGAAGAGGATGCTCATGACAGCGGCGCCCTACCACGATATGGCAATGATACTAAAGGAGAAATGCACGCCACCGCAGCCCGTCCCGCAGCACATCCCTGGGCGCCCCGCGCTGCCCGTGCGATAGTCCGCCCCGACCGAACCGACGAGGAACCACCATGAAAATCACCCGCCTGCGCACTCAGGTCGTCCATCTGCCGATCGAACCGGCGATCCCGACCGCGCTGCTCGGTTCCATCCGCTCCGCCGATTGCGTGCTGACGTTCCTCGACACCGACGAGGGCCTTACCGGCGAGGGCCTGGTATTCTCCGTCAACAACCGCCGCCTGAGCGTGATCCACGACATGATCCGCCAGTTGGAGGACCTTGTGGTCGGCATGGACCCGCGCATCGGCGGCGCGCTCAACGCCACCGCCTGGAAGGACCTGAACTTCCTGGGATACGAGGGCGTCTCGGTCATCGGTCTGGCAGCCGTGGATAACGCATTATGGGATCTCCGCGGCAAGGCCGCCGGAATGAACGTGGCGCATCTGATCGGCGCCTGCCGTCCCGCCGTCCCCACCTATGCCAGCGGCGGCCTGTGGTTGGGCACCTCCATCGACGAACTGCAAAACCAGGCGCGCGGCTTCGTGGAACGGGGCTTCCGAGCAATGAAAACCCGCGTCGGCCCGACCGATCCGGAGCGTATGGTCGCCCGCGTGGCGGCGGTGCGGGAAGCGATCGGTCCCGACATCGGCCTGATGGTGGACGCCAACCAGCAGATGACCGTCAAGCAGGCGATCCGCATCGGCCGGATGATGGAACCGCTGAACCTGACCTGGTTCGAGGAACCGGTGATCTGCCACGACCACGGCGGAGAGGCGACAATCCGTGCCGCATTGGACACCCCAATCGCCTCGGGCGAGACGGTGTACACCCATCGCGGCATCCTCACGATGCTCCAGGCCGGCGCCTGTGACGTGATGATGCCCGATCTGCAGCGCATGGGCGGCCCGACCGAGTTCCTGAAGGCCGGCCATCTGTGCGAGGCCTTCCACATCCCCTGTTCCGCCCACCTGTTCCCGGAGATGAGCCTGTCGTTGCTTGCTGGGCTGCCGGGCGGATCCTATCTGGAATACATGCCGTGGTTCGAGAAAATCTACCGGGAGCGGATCGAACTGGACCAGAACGGGCATGCGATCGTGCCGGACCGCTCCGGTTGGGGCTTCAGCTTCGATCCCGACGCCATCCGCCACTACGCGGCATAGTACCACGGGGCACAAAGGGGCATAAAATGGCCCCTTGAATTTCTAAGATGACTGGTCATATCGCTCTTCCATGACAAGGATGTCATCTCACGATGTGCGGGAGCGATTGCTGGAGGCCGGGGTCCGGATCTTCAGCAAGTCCGGCTTCAATGGCTGCAGCGTGCAGGACATCACCGAGTGCGCCGGCGTCCCGAAAGGCTCGTTCTACAACCACTTCGACAGCAAGGAAGCGCTCGGCGCCGCGGCCTTGAAGCATTATTGGTCGGATGGCGCCTGCGATCGGTTGGCGATCCTCAGCCAGCCCGGCCTGTCCCCGCGTGAGCGATTACGAGCCTATTTCGAGCAGATTTCCGCCGACGTCGCGCAGATGAACTACACCTGCGGCTGCCTGATCGGCAACATGGCCGCCGAACTGTCCGACCATAGCCCGCTGATTTCCGGGCAGCTTTCCGAGATCTATGCCGGCTGGAGCCGGCGCGTGGGCCAATGCCTGCGGGAAGCCCAGGCCACCGGTGAGGCCTGCAAGGACGCCGATCCCGATCTGGTCGCGACGTTCATTTTGAATGCCTGGGAAGGAGCCGTCCTGCGTGCCCGGATAGAGAAGGGCGATCGCCCCCTCCGGCAGTTCATCGATACGCTGTTCTCCCAACTTCTCCGCTAGGCCGCTCCCCGGACAGCCTCACCTTTTTTCGCCAGGATATAAGATGACCGGTCACCTTGACACGCTCGTTCTCGAGCGACAGAGCGCCCCCGCTTCGGCAGGCCGCCGGACCCGGGTCTGGATCGGCAGTGCCGCGCTGGTGCTGCTGCTTGCCGGTGGCGCGGCGGTGTTCGCTCCGAAATGGCTCAGCGACACGTCGTCGGCCGCCGCCCAGCCCGCCGCACCAACCCCGCCGCCGGTCACCGTCAGCCCGCCGGTGCAGCGCGACCTGGCGAACTGGACCACGTTTACCGGCCAGTTCTCGGCGGTGGATCATGTCGATCTGCGGGCGCAGGTCAGCGGCTATCTGACGGAAATCCATTTTGTCGACGGCCAGATCGTCCATCAGGGCGACCTGCTGTTCG
>DATAZJ010000574.1:0-2821 GCA_036272115.1 Rhodopila sp.
TTGATCAGCCGCACCGCCGCCAGCGAGTCACCGCCGAGGTCGAAGAAGTCATCGTGCGGGCCGACATCGGCGCAGCGCAGGACGGTCCGGAACAGCGCGGCGATGTCGGCCGAGGCGTCCGCGTCGGCGCGGGACGATGCGACGCCGGTGTCCCAGGTTGCCGTGTCCAGGTCTGGCAGTCCGGACGCCACGGCGAACGCGGACGGCAGGCTGGCGGCAGGCAGGTGGCGCAGCAGGAAGCGGCGGAGCGTCGCGGCGTCCACCAGGACGTCGGCCACGGCGACGCGCGCGCGTATCGCGTTCCCCTGCCGTTCGATCGCGATCCGGCGTACCGACGGATGTGCCAGCAGCGCCGCGTCGAGGTCCGCTGTGCCGGGTGGCAGGATTTCCAGCGTGCCGTCGGCGCGCAGGCGGGCGGTCGCCTCGGTTCGTTGGGTGCCCAGGTGCAGCGTGCCGATGGCACCGGGGATGGCGGGATTGCCGACGGGATCGAGGACGCGGGCCGAGAGTGCCGGCGATGGCTGCCGCAGGGCGACACGCCGCCAGCCGTCGGACTGGGTGTCCAGCCTCTGGGTGCCCAGCTTCTGGATGCCGAGCGCGACCGGCAGGCCGGCGGGCTGTGACAGCAGGAAAAGCGTCTGGTCCGGGTGCAGGCGCGTGATGCGGTGGGCTGTCCGTTCGAACAGGGTCGTATCGTCGGCCAGCAACAGGCGGGGGGTGCCGGCGGGCGTCAGAGCTTCCCATGCGGCGAGGACCGCCAAGGTCGGCGTGGGTCCGCCCTGCCCTGCCGTGACGGTTGCTCCGGCGGCGAGCGGTGCCGCCCAGGTGTCCAGGCCTACTACCTGCATCGCCGCGTCGGACACATGCACCACGTCGCCGGCGGTGATTTCGGAGGCTTCGATCCAGGTCTCGACATGGCGGGCGAAGGTGGCGGGTGACAGGCCACCGACACCGTCGTCGTCGAGACGGGCGAACGCGGCGATCCACTGCCGAGCCACGGGGATGCCGCGGCCGTGGGCCAACCGAGCGCCGAGTTCGCCATAGGTCATGACCATGCCGTCGCGCACCAGCGCCGGGCGGTCCGGTGTCGCGGCGGCGTGCGCGGCGATGCGGGCCAGCACGCCGGAGGGCGCAATGGCGGTTTCAACCCGCGGGCCGGCTGGTGCGGACAGAGGCAGTGATGCGACCGCTGCCTCCGGTGTCGCCAGAGCGGCGCGCAGCAGCGCTACGTAGGCGTTCAGCCACGCTTCGATCGTGTCTGCGGCAAACAGGTCTTCGTCGTAGTCGAGATCCAGGATCAGCAGCGATCCGGTCTCGATCACGTTCAGGAACAGGTCGTATTTGACGAAGCCGATCGGTGCGGCGGCGAGTTGGGCCTCGACCCGGCCGAACTGCCAACCGCCGGGATCGCGGTCCTGGTTGAAGGCGGCGCGCAGCGGTGGAATGGTCAGGTCGTCGGTGAGGTCTTCGGGGCGCAGGTCCTGGTGGTCCCAGATTGCCAGCAGGTCGGCCTTCAGGCCGTCCAGCAATGCGGCGAAGCTGGTGCCGGGCGATATCCGGGTCGTCAGCGGCAGGATCGAGGCGCATTGGCCGACCAGCCGTTCCGCGCCCATCGCCGCCTGCCCGGCTCCGGCGATGCCGATGGTGATCTGCTGCTGGCCGCTCAGGCGGGCGAGCAGGGCTTGCCAGGCGGCGAGCAGCACCATGAAGCTGGAGCAGCGATGGCTTCGGCAGAATGCCGTCAGAGCGGCGGCATCCAGCGTCTGGCGCAGGCGGCGGCCGATGCCTCGGCTGCGCGGCGGGCGCGGGATGTCGGTGGGGAGTGCCAGCGGGGTGATATCGGCCAGGCGGGCGCGCCAGAAAGACGCTGCCTGCTGACGCCGCTCGGTCAGGCGGTTGGTGTACCAGGTGTTGTAGTCGCGCAGCGGCACCGCCTGTGGCAAAGCGGGCGGGGCGTGGCCCTCGGCCAGGGCGGTGTAGCAGCGCGCCAGTTCCTGCAGGACCACGCCCATCGACCAGCCATCGGCGACCATGTGGTGCGCGGCCAGAACGAACCGGACGCGCTCCGGCGCCAGCACCAGCAGGTGCGCGCGCAGCAGTGGGCCGGATTCGAGGTCGAACGCTTCCCGGCAGATCGCGGCCAGCCAGCCGGCGGCGTTGTCGTCGGCCAGAGAGGGCGGCAACGAGGCAAGCTGTTGGCGCAGGATCGGCACGGGCAGGGTCGGGGCGATCTCGGCGGTCCGGTCGTTCACCCGGCGCATGCGCAGCGCGTCGTGACGGGTGACGACGGTATCAAGTGCCTGCTGCAAGGCCGGGAGGTCGAGCGGGCCGGTGAGGTCAAGCACCAAAGGTTCGGCGAAGGCCGTGGATGCAGCCGAACCCTGTGCGGATCGGAAGGCCAGGTCGCGCTGGCCCGGTGTCAGTTCGACGGTATTGCCGGACGCGTTGGCCGGGGCCGGTTCGGAACGGATGACCAGCGGTTCGTCCTGCCGGTTACCGCCGGACGGCGGGTCGCCGAAGAAGCCGGCCTGCCGCATTTCCCGCACGCTGTCCGCCGCGGCCGCGACGATGCGGTCGAAATCCGCCCCGGTGTGGGCGATGGACAGGAAGCAGACCCGGCGCTCCCACGTGTAGATGCCTCTTTCCATCAGCAGGAAAAAGAAGATCGCCAGTTCGAGCGACTGGAACGTCTCGCCGCCTGCCACCGCGTGCCGCACCTGGAACTGCGAAGCGAACCAAGCGACGCGGAACGGCACCAGGTGCTGGCGGAACGCGGTGTTCAGGCGTTCGGCAAGGGCGGCGGTGCGGCGGTTCATGCCGT
>DATAZJ010000575.1:0-10178 GCA_036272115.1 Rhodopila sp.
ACTCCCACGCAACAGGGATAAATCGGACCGGACCGGGTCGCCGGCATTGATTAGGCTGCACTATCCTGCAAGGCGGGGCGCCATCCTGTGGCTGTCGGCGTCGCATCCGCCGGTGACGTCCGTCCGGATAGCCGCTTGACCCCATTTGATGGCCACCGATATGAAGGCCGACCGTAAAGGCAAATCGGGAGAACCAGTTGGGCAGCGTCGCCAGCCCCCTTGATCTAGGCATGGCGCTCGTGTCCGGTCCGACCGAACACACGGGCGAGGATGCGCTGTCGGCTTTGGTCAGCCTCGTCGAGGCTGATCTGCAAGCCTGCAATCGCGTCATCGTCGCCCAGATGGACAGCCCGGTCTCGCTGATTCCGCAACTGGCCGCGCATATCGTTGCCGCCGGTGGCAAGCGCTTGCGCCCGCTGCTGACGCTCGCCGCCGCCCGCCTCTGCGGCTACCCGGATCGCGATGGCGCCGCCCGCCATGTCGATCTCGCCGCCTGTGTGGAGTTCATCCACACCGCGACCCTGCTGCACGACGACGTCGTGGATGAGAGTCAGCTTCGCCGCGGCCTGGCCTCGGCCAACGCGGTGTTCGGCAACAAGGCGTCGGTTCTGGTCGGCGACTTCCTGTTTGCCCGAGCTTTCCAGTTGATGGTGGATGACGGTTCGCTGAAGGTGCTGGCGATCTTGTCGAAGGCCGCCGCAACCATCGCCGAGGGCGAGGTGCTGCAACTGGTGACGCAGAACGACCTGTCCACCAGCGAAGCCCGCTATTTGGAAGTCATCCAGGGGAAGACCGCCGCGCTGTTCGCCGCCGCCTGCCAGGTCGGCGCGGTCGTCGCCGATCGCCCGGCGCATGAGGAAGCCGCTCTCGCCGCGTTCGGCATGAAACTGGGCATCGCGTTTCAGCTTGTCGACGACGCGCTGGATTACGTCGCCGACCAGGCGGTCCTCGGCAAGACGATCGGTGACGACTTTCGCGAGGGCAAGATCACCCTGCCGGTGCTGGTCGCCTTCCTCGCCGGCGATGCAACGGAAAAAGCCTTCTGGCAACGAACGATCGAAACGCTGGAACAGACGGAATCCGACCTTGATCACGCAATGCGCCTGATCGCCGAACATGGCGCCATCGGGGTGACGCTGGACAGCGCGCAACGCTTCGTGCAGGAGGCGAAAGCCGCTCTGGCGGTGTTTCCCGACAGTGCGATCCGGCGCGCTTTGTCCGATGTCGCCGACTACACGGTCCGCCGCCTGCGATAGGGAACGCCGACGCCCCGCCTGATCGCGGCTGAACAGCAAGTCGCGACGGTTCGGTAGGCATTGCGAAACGAGTCGTCGCCGTGCATGTTTCATAAGCGTCTCGGGGTGATCGGATGTCTGTGACGGGCGAGGGACTGCGGCGGCTGACGACATGGGTCTTCGTCATTGTCGGGGTCGTTCTTCTGATGGTGGCGATCCGCAATGCCGTGGGAACCTACGGCTTCATCCGAACCGCGACGCGGGTCGAGGGCAAGGTCGTCGGGCTGAATGCCGGCGGCTCCCACCCGCAGATCAGATTTGCGCCGAAACAAGGAGAGACGATCTCCTTTCCGCAGGGCGGGCTGATCTTCGGACTGCGGCCAGGCGACACGGTGCCCGTGTTGTTCCGGCCTGAAAATCCGGCCGGGTCCGCGACTGTCGGGGCGATCGGCGCCCTGTGGTTTGCGACGTTCGTCCCGGCCTGCATTGCCGTGCTGCTGCTGATTGCGGCGCGGACATTGTCTCGCGTCGGTTGAGAGTTGGGGGAATGCGATGCTGACTGTCACGAAGCGCAGTGCCTGGACGTTCGTCACCTCCAGTTCAGGTGCCCTTGGCGTGGAATTCGTCATGGCCGAGGGCGGCACGCTGTATTTGCGGGACCCGAACGGCGCATCGGTGGCGTTTCGCTATGGCGCGCTGGGCGCGGGCCTCGACGCCGGGTTCAGGCTGCCGAAGATCGGCAAGCCGAAACTCAACATCAAGAACAAGAGCGTGGTCGGCGCCATCGCTCCCGCCGCGTTTCCCAATGCCGGAACTCTGTTCGTGCTCGACACGTGCAAGGGCAACGACCTGACCCAGGCGGATATACGCGGCGGCTGTCTTTTCCTTGAGGTTGGCGGCGGGCTGATCGCCGGGGTTTCGGCGACGGCGATGCTGCTGGGCCTGTCGCCGGCGTGGCTGCTGGCCCTGGCGATGGAGCCTGAACTCGCTGTCGTGATCGACCCCGCTCTCCTGCGGTCCGCTTCGGGCGTGCTGGTGATGGGCGGCGTCAATGCGGGGCTGCAGGCCGGTGGCGGGGTCGGGGCTTTCCTGGGCGGGCTGTGGTAGGCTGACCGGCTGGCGCTTTTCGGTGGCCGGCCAATCGGGGCTGGGGCAATCGCGCAACACTCGCCGCGATTACTTCGTATCGAACCCTGGCGGAGCCGCGCGGACCCCGCAACTCCCTAAGCTGTCATGGCACTTCGGCACGGGGTGTGGCACTGTGCGGTAGACAGGATCCCGGTCGCGAAATCAGTGGCGAAACGAACCAAGCATCGAGGCAAGCCCGTCCCCCGGGACGGCGTTCGACCCTCCCATCGCCCACCGCCGCGTGGGACCCTGACGAAATTACCCGATACCACGGTGGTCCAGATCACCGGCACCGACCGTGACGGCGACGCCGTGGCGCGCCCGGTCGCATGGGAACGGGCGGACGGCGTCCCGCCGATGATCCTGATGCACCCGGAAAAACACGGCACACCCGCCCTCGCGCCGGGGGAACGCGTCCTGGTGCGGCTGAAGCCCGCTGGACCCGGCCGCTATGAGGGCCGCACCCTGCGCCGCATCGGTGAAACCCCCGGTCGCATCCTCGGCGTGTTCAAGCAGGGCCACACCGAAAACCGCATCATCCCCACCGATCGCCGCTCAAAAGCCGAATGGATCGTGCCCGCCGGACAGGACGCCGGCGCCGAAACGGACGAAATCGTCCTGGCCGAACCGGTCGCCCAGCATCTGCATCTCGGACTGAAGCCCGCGCGCATACTCGAACGCCTCGGCAGACTGGGTGACGCGCGCTCCATCAGCCTGATCGCCATCCACACGCACGACATCCCGCAAACCTTCCCCGACGCCGCCCTGGACGAGGCGCAGCGGGCCCGCGGCGTCAGGCTGGGCAGCCGCACCGACCTGCGTGATGTGCCGCTGATCACCATAGACGGTGCCGACGCGCGCGATTTCGACGACGCCGTGTTCGCCGAACCCGACCCCGACCATGCCGGCGGCTTCCGGCTGATCGTCGCCATCGCCGACGTCGCCCACTACGTCAAACCCGGTTCCGCGCTGGATCACGCGGCTGGCATCCGTGGCAACAGCGTCTACTTCCCCGACCGGGTGGTGCCGATGCTGCCCGAGGCCCTGTCGAACGGTTGGTGCAGCCTGCGCCCGAACGAAGACCGCGGCTGCCTGTTCGTCGACATGCGGATCGACCGCGCCGGCCGCAAGACCGGCCATCGTTTCGGCCGCGGCCTGATGCGCAGCGCCGCCCGCATGACCTATGAGGAGGTCCAGGCCGCCGAGGACGCCCACGACGATCTCGGCCTGCCGCTGGTGCATCTCTACGCCGCCTTCCGCGCCCTGCTCGCCGCGCGGTCGGAACGCGGCACGCTCGATCTCGACCTGCCCGAACGCAAGGTCGTGCTCGACGATCAGGGGCAGGTATCCAGCGTTTCGCCGCGCCCGCGCCTCGACAGCCATCGCCTGATCGAGGAATTCATGGTCCTGGCCAACGTCGCGGCGGCCGAGGAACTCGAACGTCTTCATCAGCCCTGCATGTATCGCATCCATGCGCCGCCCTCGGATGAAAAGCTTGACGCCTTGCGCGGCTTCCTCGCCACCCTGGGCATCTCGCTGCCGGCCGGAAATCAGGTGCATCCGCGCGACTTCGATCGGGTGCTGCGCCGCTACGCCGGCACGTCCGAGTCGCAATTGATCAGTGAGGTCATGTTGCGCAGCCAGTCCCAGGCCGCCTACAGCCCCGACAATATCGGCCATTTTGGCCTCGCTTTGCCGCGTTACGCCCATTTCACCAGCCCGATCCGCCGCTATGCCGACCTGCTGGTGCATCGCGCCCTGATCAAGGGCCTGCGACTCGGCCGCGACGGGCTGCCCGACGATCAGGCCGCTGCCTTCCCCGACACCGGCGAGCGCATCACCGAAACCGAACGGCGCGCCCAGACGGCGGAGCGGGAGGCGATCGACCGCTATCTGACGGCGTTCATGGCCGCACGCGTCGGTGGACGTTTCGCCGCACGCATATCCGGGGTGACCCGGTTCGGCCTGTTCGTGACCGTGACGGAGACCGGTGCCAGCGGCATAGTACCGTTCGCCACTCTGCCGGACGATTACTGGCAGTTTGATGAGCGGGAGCAGACGCTGACGGGCCGCCGCACGCAGAAGGTCTATCGCCTGGCGCAGGAGGTTGAGGTTCTGTTGTCGGAAGCCAATCCGGTCACCGGCGGCATGGTATTTCACGTGCTGGAAGATGCCGTGACAGGACGCCGGCCGACCGTGTCCGCCAACCACCCAGGTCCCGCAAAACGCCCGCCGGGAAAGCGGCCGCCACGCCGGTGAGCCGCTTTCGCGTCCTTCTGCTGCTGTTCATCGTCGCCCGTGCGCACGCGGAGACGCTGCCGCATGGCGGGCTGGATGTAGCCAGGATCACATCGGTCTACAGCGACGCACTGACCTTCATCGCGCCGCGTATCCTGGAGCCGATTCCCGTTCCGCAGTTGACCGTGTGGGGCCTCGAAGGCCTGACCGCGCTGGACCCCAACCTGCTGATCGTCGCGAAGGACAAGCGAGTGCGGCTGCTGTACGGCGACCGGACCATGCTTGACGTCCCGCTGCCGACAGATGTGGCGCCGGCGTCGTGGGCCAGGACTGCCGCGGCCTTGACGGCCGCCAGTTTCCCCGTATCGGCGCCGGTCCGGCGAGCCGGTACCCAGGGTATCATTCAAGTTTTCTTCGATGAAATGTTCAGCCGCCTCGATCCTTATTCGCGCTACGTGCCGCCGCTCGCCGCGGACCTGGAACGCGGCAGGCGGGCCGGGCGGGCGGGTCTTGGACTGGTGGTGGGACAGCGGGGCTCGCTGATCGACGTGCGGTCCGTCATCCGTGACAGCCCGGCCGCCAACGCGGGGATCAGGCCGGGTGATATCCTGGCGGCGGTCGACGACCAGCGGACCCTGGACCAGGACCCCGAGACCATCAGCGCCTTGCTGGCCGGGCCCGAGGGATCCGCTGTCACCCTGTCCTGGCGCGGACGCGACGGACGCACCCGCGACGCGCAGCTGGTGCGGGTGATGGTGCCGCCGGAGACCGTCTTCGCGGAACGTTTCGCCGACGTCCTGGTGGTGCGGATCACCAGTTTCAGCGCCAGCACGGCGTCGCACCTGGCATTGTCGGTGCAGGACGCGCTGTCGGAATCGCATCGGGTGGACGGCATCGTGCTGGACCTGCGCGGCAATCGCGGTGGCCTGCTGCGCCAGGCCATGACGGCGGCGGACGCGTTTCTGCCGGAAGGCCTGATGGCCACCACCGTCGGACGTGATCCCGACTCAAAGTATGTCTGGCGCTCCGTCGAGGGCGAACTGGCGGAGAACGTGCCGCTGGTCATCCTGGTCGATGGCCGCACCGCCAGCGCCGCGGAAATCCTGGCCGCCGTCCTGGCCGACCGAGGCCGCGCTGTCGTGGTCGGCAGCGAAACGTTTGGCAAGGGGATGGTGCAGACGATCGATCCGCTGCCGGATGGCGGCGAGCTGTTCGTGACCTGGAGCCAGACCCTCGCCCCGCTGGGCTGGCCGTTGCAGGGGCTCGGGGTGATGCCGCAGGTCTGCACGAGCCTGGGGCAGGGCAGGCTGGATCGGCAGATCGCCTCGCTGTCCACCGGCTTCCAGCCGATGGCGGATGCCATCAAGCGTGCGCGCGCCGCCCGGGTGCCGGTGTCGCCGGCCAATGTGCTGCAGATCCGAGCGGCCTGTCCGGCAGCGGAGGGCAAGGCGGCCGACCTGGATGCCGCTCGTCTGCTGATCGCCAATCCGGCCGCCTACGCCGCCGCCCTGCTGCCGCCGATGGTGGACCGCTAGACCGATCCCGGTACATGCGGTCAGGTGAACCGGCTCACAAGAATCAAGCGGTGGCGGTTCGGATCGGACGGCACGATCCGTCTGATTTGCGGCACCAGCGCCCGCCGGGGTGACGCATCGGCGGATTGGGATCACAGTTCCATCGGGAGATACTGACAGGGAGCCACCGCGATGCCGCCGCTCGATAAGGTCTACGACTACAGCCAATACGGCGGGTTGAAGGTCGAGAAGCAGGACAAGGTGATGACGATCACCCTGAACGCGCCGGAAGCGATGAACGCGTTCTCGCCCGAGATGCATTATTCCATGTCGCGGATATGGGAGGACGTGCAGGACGACCCGGAGGTCAACGTGGTGGTGCTGACCGGGGCAGGGCGGGCGTTCTCGGCCGGTGGCAACGTGATCGCCATGCAGCAGAAGATCGACAACCCGGCGCTGTGGGATGCCACCAGCCTGCCGGAGGCGAAACGAATCATCTTCCGCATGCTGGAATGCGACAAGCCGGTGATCGCCCGGGTCAATGGCCACGCGGTCGGGCTGGGTGCCACGGTGGCGCTGATGTGCGACATCATCATCGCAGTGGATACGGCGAAGATCGGCGATCCGCATGTGAATGCCGGGCTGGTGGCGGGGGACGGCGGGGCGCTGATGTGGCCTCAGTTGATCGGGTTTGCCAGGGCCAAGGAGTATCTGTTCACCGGCGATCTGATGACGGCGACAGAGGCGCACCGTATCGGACTGATCAACCATGTGGTGCCGCCGGAGGAACTGGACGCGAAGGTGTATGGGTTGGCCAAGCGGCTGGCGGCGGGGGCGATGAAGTCGATCCGCTGGACGAAGCAGGTGGTGAATATTCCGCTGCGGCAGATCGCACATGCGACGATGGATCTGAGTTTGAGTTTGGAGACTCAGTCGAATTTGTCGCGGGATCATCAGGAGGCGGTTTCGGCGTTTGGGGCGAAGCGGCGGCCGGATTTTACGGGGGAGTAGGGGATTGTGCACACACTTAACATGCGTCAAATGGTTACGGAATATTTATTCCATTATAGATATAATTGTATATGGAAATGGGTGGACCATCTCCGTCTTGGGCTGATTGGGGATGGCTAGCATCTTGTAATGTCGTTGCCATCCCGATCGTGGACAGTAACTGTAAAACTATCGGTCGCACTGATAGTGTCTTGGAGTCCGACAAAAATATTATTCAAAAATCTCATTACATATTCGTTGGTGGTGCTGTCTGGACCAAGGGTCACATGCTTGACGTTTTCAGCGTTCGCAACCTTTTGGGCGCCTTCTTGGAGACCAAGTGGACTGACGATAATTCCGCCATCCCTGGCCGGTATTGATCCCTGGTCGTCTCCAATTGCCATGGGCTGGGCGCGGTCCCACCGGACCAAGGTCCGGCTGCGCGTGTCGGCATGGCCGTTGTGGCGCCTCGGTGGGCAAGCCGCCCAACTGCTGGCGGAGGACAAGACAGCGGCTCCAGTCATCCGCCGCCTTGCGTCAGCCACGGCCCCGCCGGTTTGCCATTCGTCAGAGTCGTTGCTCCGGCTTGTGCGAACCGTTAGATTTGCCGGGACAAGACGACCCGGCGGGATCCCCGGGGCGGCGAACAGTACTTCAGGATGATGGTTTAGAAAACGCAATGAGTGATAAGTTCAAGCGCCGGCGCCGACGGACCGGATCGACCTCGGCGCGGTTCAAGCCATCCCAGCTCATCCCAGTGGAATCCGTCCGATCGGCACGCATCGGCCGAGCCGAATTGGCGGCGTGTGGGGCTGTCGGCATCGTCGCCATCGCGTTGATCGCCCTGATCTGGATCGTCACCCTGCGCGCGGTGCAGGAGCAGCGGACCGAGATCCTCGGCCGGGCGGAGCAGTCCATGCAGGGCCAGGCCTCCGTGATAGCGGAGACGATCGGCCACGAACTGCTGATGATCGACCAAAGCCTGACCATCCTTCAGGCAGCCTGGAAGGCCGACAGCGCTTCGGTCAGCCTGGACAAATGGCAGAAGCAGATGCCGGCGCTGACCGCGGTGGCCGACGATCTGTTCATTTGCGACGACAAGCACATCATCCGCCAGGATATCCTTCCCGCCGCGATCGGCCAGGGTGTCGGCGCCGCCTATGTGGGATTTCCCCACGGCTCACTGGAACAATACGAAAGCGACGGAACCAAGGACAAGGAAGCGCTGCTGCTGCAGGGCGCCGTCACCGGTGAGCCGATCGATGCCCGCCAGTTTCTGATGTATATCGTCCGGCCGCTGGATCATCCCAAGGGCTGGCTGATCGGTGCCTCCTACCGATCGACGGAATTGACCAAGCTGTTTGCCCAGGCGGCGCTCGGCTTCGATCCGGTGGTGGCCCTGGTGGATTCCCGGCGAGGCATGGTGCAGGCCGTGGTCGGTCCCGCCGCGCGCCGGCCGAAGACGGACCTGTCCAAGACTCCGCTGTTCGACGTCATGACGCGATCCGCATCGGGCACCTGGATCGGCACCACCGCGATCGACGATGTCGAGCGGCTGCACGCCTTTCACAAGGTCGAAGGCCGGGACATGGTGGTCCTGGTCGCGGCGAGCCTGGCCGAGGTGATGGTCCCCGCCGAAAACCTGGCCGCCGGCGCGCGTGCCCTGGCGTTCGTTGCGAGCGCGCTGGTCCTGGCCATCGGCGGTCTTGTCTTGTGGGAACTGTACACGATCCGCGCGCAGAACCGGCGGACCCGCACGTTCAATCGTAACCGTAGCGAACTGGACCGCCTCCGCACCGAGGAGGCCGGCAACACCGCTCGGGCCAGGCTGAACGCGGTCCGCCTGCAGGTGATCCTGGACGGCGTCACCGACGGCATCGCGCTGTTCGATTCCGCCCTGCGGCTGGTGCAGTGGAACCATCCTTTCCTGCGCGGCATCGGCATCGAACCGCGCAAGGACATGCCGTTGGACGCCCTGCTGCGGGAACAGGCGGCGAAAGGCCTGTTTGGCCCGACGGACGATGTCGAGGCCGAGATCGGACGCCGCGTCGGTATCCTGCGCGCCGGTGACGCGGCCGGACTACCGCAGCCGGGTCCTGACCAGGAGACGCTGATCCTGCGTGGCATGCCGATCGCCGAGGGCGGGTTCATCCTTCTCCTGAACGGGATCATCACCTGGGAACCAGCGCCGCGGCCGGCTGCCTCGACCGAGATCGACGAACCCGCCGCACCCGAGATCATCACTCCGGCGTCGATCGAATGGTGAGATGGGCACGCACCGGCGCGATGGTATCGTAATGGAACAAGAATTAAACGACAAAGAACTGATACGGCCAACCCGTATCGCCGCGCCGGCCCATGATGAACCGACCCCGGCAGGACCGCCCCCAATCGTGAATTGGCCGGTTCTCGCCGCCGGCGTGGGCGCGGTGATGAAGACCCCCCTCGGCCTCCTGCGGACCAAAGCCCGGCGAAGCGGCGATCCGCGCCCTTCACATATATCACCTATCGCATATATTGCGGGGAGGTCGGCAAGATGAAGAACGTTACGAGATAAATTCGTATAACTCGCATAAACATTGGCTCGCATATTTATCGGGAATCAGTGAATCCGGCAGGACAGGCCGGCCGTGACGGTCTTGCGGCATTGTCGCGAGCGTCAGACTATAGGCGGGCAGACATTAAACACCGTTCAGTGATTTGACGTGAATTTGATGTCAATAAAGACAAAATAATGGCGAACTTTTCCATCACATCATCCGTTCTGCAATAACTTTCTGTATAATCCGTATCTTATCGGATATTCAATGAATCGTGACATCTTGACTGGTTAAAAGCCGGCGCAGGACTCCTATTTGATGGTCCGTGCCGCCAAGGTGGGCAGTCCAGGCATCGCGTTACTGTGATGCTCCAGATTCTGATCGAAACAGGAGATGTCTATGCACCTTCGTTATTTCAGACGTTTGCGTGTCCCGATGATCGCGGCCATTGCGGGATTCGGCCTCACCGCCGCCGCATCCGCGCAAACATCGACGATCATCGTCGCCCCGAACGCGCCGCCGCCCCCCCGGGT
>DATAZJ010000576.1:0-7290 GCA_036272115.1 Rhodopila sp.
ACCGCTGCCGAAGCCGTCGATCGACACCGGCATGGGGCTGGAACGTGTCGCCGCCATCTTACAAGGCAAGCACGACAACTACGACATCGACATCTTCCGCGCCCTGATCATGGCCAGCGCCGAGGCGACCGGCCAGGACCCAGACGGCCCCTTCAAGACCAGCCACCGGGTGATCGCCGACCACCTGCGCAGCACATCTTTCCTGATGGCCGACGGGGTGCTGCCCTCCAACGAGGGACGCGGCTACGTCCTGCGCCGCATCATGCGCCGTGCCATGCGCCACGCCACGATGATGGGTGCTCGGGATCCGGTGATGCATCGCCTGGTACCCGCGCTGATCCGGCAGATGGGCGCCGCCTACCCCGAGCTGGGGCGCGCGGAAACGTTGATTACCGAAACGCTGCTGCTGGAGGAAACCCGCTTCAAGACGCTGCTGGACCGCGGGTTGCATCTGCTGGCGGAGGAAACCGTTCGGCTGGGCAACAACGAGCCGCTGCCCGGCCCGGTGGCTTTCCGCTTGTACGATACATACGGCTTTCCGCTCGACCTGACCCAGGACGCACTGCGTGAACAGGGCCGCGGTGTCGATCTGATCGGCTTCGAAACCGCGATGGAGGAACAGCGCACCCGCGCCCGCGCGGCCTGGGCTGGCTCCGGCGACGCAGCCACTGAGCGGGTGTGGTTCGAGATCAAGGAGAAGGTCGGCGCGACGGAGTTCCTCGGTTACGCCACCGAAAGCGCCGAGGGGGAAATCCTTGCGGTGGTCGTGGACGGCGCTGTGGCCGACAGCGCGCCGGCGGGCACTGATGTCGCGGTCATCCTGAACCAGACCCCGTTCTACGGCGAAAGCGGCGGTCAGGTCGGCGATACCGGTGTCATCTCCGGTCCCGACGGGCTGGTCATCACCGTCACCGACACGCAGAAGAAACTGGGCGACCTCTTCGTCCATCTCGGCCGTGTCGAGGCCGGTGTCGTTCGGACTGGCCTGCCCGTGATCGCTGAGGTGGATCATGCCCGCCGCGGCGCGATCCGAGCCCATCACTCCGCGACACACCTGCTGCATGAGGCGCTGCGCCGCAAGTTGGGGACCCATGTGCAGCAGAAGGGCAGCCTGAACGCACCCGACCGGTTGCGTTTCGACGTTTCCCAGCCCCGCCCGATCACGGCGGACGAATTGCGCTGGGTTGAGACCGAGGTGAACGCCAGGATCCGCGAAAATTCGGAGGTCATCACGCGCCTGATGACCCCGGACGCGGCGGTCGAACTCGGTGCGATGGCGCTGTTCGGCGAGAAGTATGGCGATGAAGTCCGTGTGGTGGCCATGGGCGAGGCGGACGGCAACAAACCGGCCTGGTCGATCGAACTTTGCGGTGGCACCCATGTCCGCCGCACCGGCGACATCGGGTATTTCCGGATCGTCGGCGAAACCGCCGTCGCCGCCGGCGTGCGCCGGATCTAGGCGGTCACGGGTTCCGCGGCGGAGGCGTCGATCGCCGAAATCCAGGCCAGGCTGAATGACGCCGCCGGCGCCCTGCGCGCCGCCCCGGCCGAGGTGCCCGACCGCATCGCCGCGCTGCTGGAGGACCGGAAGAAGCTGCAGAACCAGGTGGCGGACCTGCAAAAGAAACTCGCGACCGGCGGAGCAACCGCGGCTGCCGAGGACATCGGCGGGGTCATGCTGTCGGCCCGCAACCTGGGCGAGGTGCCGGCCAAGGACCTGAAAGGCCTTGCCGATGCGATCGGCAAGCAGCAGGGATCAGGTGTGGTGGCGCTGGTGTCGACCGCGGACGGCAAGGCCAGCATCGTGGTGGCGGTATCGCCAGACCTGACAGGCCGGATCAGCGCGGTCGATCTGGTGCGCGCGGCGTCCGCGGCGATGGGCGGAAAGGGCGGCGGCGGACGGCCCGATCTGGCTCAGGCGGGCGGTCCGGATGGCACGAGAGCGGATGAAGCGTTGGCGGCGGTCAGGGCGGCGCTTCCATCTGCGTGAAATCACGGCTGAAACGGAAGCGGCTGTGAACCTGGGTCCACAGCCGCTTTCATTGTTCTTTGTTGAACGTCACGACAATTGTCTACACAATCGCCTGTCGTCGTGCCGAACCTATGCCGGCCGTCAGTGTCGGTTCAAGGCATCGATCCACGCACCGCGAACGGGGTGGCTAGCTGATCCGGATGGAGGTCGCTTCCGGCCCCTTGGCGCCCTGCACGACGTCCATCCAAATGGTCTGACCCTCGGCAAGTTGCATGACCCCGGCCCGTTGAAGGGCGGACGCATGCACGAACACATCCTTGCCTCCCTCGGACGGTGCGACGAACCCGAAGCCCTTGGTCGCATTGTACCACTTCACGGTACCCTGCATTTCCACGGACGGACCCGTCGGAGCGCCACGGCGCGGCGGGGCACCACGATCGGCGAACCCACCACCGGCAGGACCACGTGGCCCGCCGCCGGCGCCCATTCCGGCCCCACGGCTGGCTGACGGTGTCGCGGTGGTTTCGTCGACCGAAATCACCTCCGACACCTGGCGTCCTTTTTGGCCCTGACCGATGCGCACCCGCAGGGTCGCGCCCGGACTGACCGCATTGTGGCCCGATTGATTGAGTGTATTGGCATGCAGGAACGCATCGCCCGAACCGTCGGACAACGCCACGAAGCCAAACCCTTTCTCAGGGTTGAACCACTTGACGGTCGCGTCATGTTCGGGGCCGAAACCCGCGGAGGAGGGCCAAGACGGTGCGGCCCGCGGCAGTTCACCTGGCGGAGCACGATCGAAGCTGAAGTCATCATCGAAGCCGCGGCGCCGGCTCGGGCGTCCGCGGCCGCGGTTGGTCATGTTCAAGAGAAAATCGTCCCCATCATCATACGCGTTGTTCATGGCGGTCATTGCCACTGTCGACATGCTCGCCGGCTTGCACCCATTCAGGTAGGCTTACCTAGGCAAGCATAGCAAACTTTCCAGGCATTGCATACCGTATCCCAATCGTCCAAGGCGATTGATTCAACTATATCGGCTGGGATGACCTTCGCCCATAGCGAATCCACTAAAAAATCCGCAAGGAGAAAATTCTTCGCGTCAATCCGTATGGGACGGGGTGCGATGAAGTCACCCCGGCAGGAGTAAGAGACGGACCGTGACGCGGGATCGGTCAAGACAGAAAGAGAATATGCCAGCGTTGCGGCGCACCTCGGCCGCGCAACGGATGGAACCAGCCCGCCGACCGATTATTCTTCGTCGACAAACGGATTTTTCGTTCCCCGCAATTGCAGCCGGATCGGCGTGCCAGGCAATTTGAACGTGTCGCGCAGACTGTTCACCAGGTACCGCGTATAATCCTCCGGCGTCTGTTCGGCACGCGTACCGAACACCACGAAGGTCGGCGGACGAGCCTTGGCCTGGGTCACGTAGCGCAGCTTCAGGCGGCGGCCGCTGACGAGCGGCGCCTGATGGGTCTCCAGCGCATGCTCGAACCAGCGATTCAGTTCCCCGGTGGGAATGCGCTTGTTCCAAACGTCATGCGTCTGCCGAACCGCGGGTAGCAGGCGGTCCACGCCGGCACCGGTCAGGGCGGACAGGGTGACGACCGGAATGCCCTTCATTTGCGCCAGGCTATCCTCCAGCCGCTCCATGATCGCCTTGCGCGTGGCGTTGCGGTCGGGCACAGCGTCCCATTTGTTCAGGGCAACGATACAGGCGCGGCCTTCGCGTTCGACCAGGCGGGCGATCTGCAGGTCCTGATCGTGGATGCCCTCGGCGGCGTCCAGCGTCAGCACCACCACCTCGGCCATCTTCAGCGCCTGGATGGCGGAACTGACGGACATTTTTTCCAGCGGCTCTTCTACACGAGCCCGGCGGCGCATGCCGGCGGTGTCCACCAGTTCGATCGCCCGTCCCTGGTCGTCGGACAGGATCGTGGCGACGGCGTCGCGGGTCAGGCCGGGTTCCGGGCCGGTGATCATCCGCTCCTCACCCAGCAGGCGATTGATCAGGGTCGACTTTCCGGCGTTGGGGCGACCGACGATTGCCAGCTTCAAGGGACGGTTGTCGTCGAAGTCCTCGGCTTGATCCGGAACCGCCGGTGGCAGGCGATCGGCTATTTCCGACATCAGATCGGCCACGCCTTCCCCATGTTCGGCGGAAACGCCGACCGGGTCGCCCAGGCCAAGCGCATAGGCATCGAGGATGGAAGATGTCGCCATACGGCCCTCGGCCTTGTTGGCGACCAGCAGCACGGGCTTGCCTTGGCGCCGCAGCCATTGAGCGAAATGTTCATCCTGCGGCGTGACCCCGGACCGCGCATCCAGCACGAACAGCACGAGGTCGGCCTGAGATACCGCACTTTGCGACCCGGCCCGCATCCGGCCGGCCAGCGTTTCGGGAGCGGATTCCTCAAGGCCGGCGGTGTCGATCAGGCGTACCATGCGGCCGCGCAACTGCGCCTCGGCATCCTTGCTGTCACGTGTCACGCCAGGCGTGTCGGCGACCAGCGCGATGCGCCGGCCGGCCAGGCGGTTGAACAGCGTCGACTTGCCGACATTGGGCCGCCCGGCGATGACGACAATTGGCAGCCTGGGCGGCAACATAGGTCCTACCTGAGCGCGATCAGCCGCGCATCGTTGGAAACGAGCAGCACAGTACCGCCGGCGACGATGGGTGCGAAGGGCGCGGCGGCCTCCGACAGGGTGATGTGGCCGAGGATGTCGCCGGTATAGGGGCTGACCGACAGCGCATCCTGGCTGGTGCCCGTGACGATCAAGCGGTCGCTGACCAGAAGCGGGCCGTACCAAGTCAACGTATTCTTCTTTTTCTCCGGATTGTCCCAGCGCGGAAGCTGTGTGATCCAGGCGACACGGCCGTCGGCGATGCTCAGCGCGGCGATCTCCTGATCGGTTGAAATGAGGAACAACCAATCGCCGGCGATGTAAGGGGTGTCCTCGCCCGCGATCTGCCGGTCCCACACCCGCCGTCCGGTCGGAACATCGTTGCAGACCAGCACGCCGCCCACGCTGATGGCATAGACCAGGCCGTTGACAATGACAGGCAGGCCGCGGATCGACAGAAAGTCAGCGACCGACGCTCGCCCCTGGGACGAACCGAGGCCATCGGTCCAGACGACGCTGCCGCTGTCGGCCCGCACACAGGTGAGCTCACCCGATCCGAAGCCGACCACGACGAGGCCCTGGTAATAGGCCGGCGCCGGCTCACCCAACATGGAAGTCACGGGGGCGGTTGCCTCATGGGTCCATAGCTGGCGGCCATCGGCAGCGGTGTAGGCCATAAGCCGGTCGTCGATCGTGGTGACGAAGACCCTGCCGTCGGCGATCATAGGCGCGGAGCGAAGCGGTACTCCCAGATCCTGCCGCCATTTCTCCTTGCCCGTGGCGATATCGAGCGCGACGAGTTGGGACAGGCCGTTGACGGCATAGAGTGTCGTGCCGTCCGCCCCCAGGCCGCCACCGACATTGGTGCTGTCGCCGGGATTTTTTTTCGGCTTGGTATCCGCTCGCCAGAGGCGTCTGCCGTCGGCCAGGGCAAAGGCGGAGACCTCGGCATCGGAGCCCATGGTGAACACAATATCGTTCAGCACGACCGGCTGCGCCATGATAACCTTACGGTAGCCGCCTCCTGCACCGATGTCGGACTTCCACGCCTCGGCCAGATGGTCGTTGGCGGCGAGGTGCCCCATCAGATGCGTCGGATTGCCACCGGCCTGCGGCCAGGCGGCGTTTCGCACGGCCGGCGGCAGGACGATCTTCGGGACGCCGTCGTCGACGCTGAGGCCGCGATGGCCGACGAAGACCGATTCACGCTTGCCTGGTAAAGGCGGTTTCCGCGTGGCGAACCAGTTATCGAACGATGAGCACCCCGCCAGTGCGAGAGGGGCCAGCAGTGCGGTTCGGCGGGTCAGCGGACCGATTTTCGAAGACGCATTCACGCTCACGCCAAGGCTTCCCTGTCGGTTGTTTGATTCGGCCGTCATTTCGCCTCTTGCGGGCCGAGCCCGACCAGCAGTGCATTGGCACGGGCGCGCAAACCAGGCGGGGACATCAGGCTGGTCGACAGGGTCCGCAGCATCTTGCGTGCGTCCTCCACCTTTCCCTGTCGCAGGTCGAGCACGGCGAGCTGCTCCTGCGCCAGTTCGGACCATGGGTTGTCCGGTTCGGCGAGCGGCTTCAGCCGAGCCTCCAACTGGGCCGGATCGCCATGGTCCAGTTCGCGTTCGGTCGCGCGCAGAGACGCGAGATCGCGCAACAACGGATCGGCATTCGAATCGGCAGCGACGGCGTTCCAGAGAGTGACGGCCCCCGCCACGTCGCCGGCATCGGCTTTGAGGCCCGCGGCCCGCATGCGCGCCAGGGTCCGATACCCGTTGGGCGCGCCCGCTGCGAGTTTGTCGAGGGTGGCGAGTTGTGCCGGTTTGGCGGCGTTGGGCTGCTCCAGCGCGTTCTGGACCGCGATATAGCGCGCGGCGGCGGTGGCATCCTGCTGATTTTTATGACGATTCCAAAGCTGCCATCCGGCCGCGGCAGCGACGATCAACACGATGAGGGCGATCAGCAACCAGCCATATTTCTTGAACAGCTTCTCGGCGCGCTCTGCCCGGAGGTCTTCCTCGATCTCGTCGAAAATATCAACCACGCGGATTCTCTCGCCTGCCTGCACCTGCCGCCGCGCCCGAACACCGGGGCGGCGGCGGACCATAGCGGCGTCGCGGTGTGGCCGCAAACCGATGGTTCGGCAAGGGTTCATTTACTTTTGCGGCGCAGGGTGGGGGGATGAAAACGATTCTCCTGCTGAGTTTACTGCCGCTGGGGGCATGCGGCATGACGGATAACCTTGTCGCAACGGTCGGGGTTGCCGCGAATGTCGGCACCGTGGCCACGATACAGCGAACGCCGGTGGATGCGGTCTATTCGCTGTGGACGGGGCGGGATTGTTCGGTGGTCCGGCTGGACCAGGGGAAAACCTACTGCCGGCCGGTGGAACCGAAGCCGGCGCCGCAGCCGTATTGCACGCGCTCGCTGGGGACGGTGGATTGCTGGCAAAATCCGGCCACGGTGCCCGGGCATCCGCGTGGGCTGGCCGACGGGCCGACGGTCCTGACGCCAGCGCAGGAGGCGAACCGCGTCCGGACGTGGCCGTGACAATGAGGTGATTGAGGTTTGTGGGGAATGTGGGTATAGGGTGCGCGTCGCCTCAATGGGGCGCGCTGGACCCGTAGCTCAGCTGGATAGAGCGTCGCCCTCCGAAGGCGAAGGTCGCACGTTCGAATCGTGTCGGGTCCGCCAAT
>DATAZJ010000577.1:0-5612 GCA_036272115.1 Rhodopila sp.
CCCCACAAGCCGGCCCGGTCTAGAAGCCGGCACCCCCAAACCATCGACACAGGCTCTTTTACAATGAAACAGCAGGCGAACCTGATCCGTGCCGGTCAGGTTATCGAGCACGAGGGCCGTCGCTGGACCGTGCTGAAGCAGCAGATCATCACCCCCGGCAAAGGCGGCGCCTTCATCCAGGTCGAGATGCGCAACCTGAAATCGGGCAACAAAACCAACGAACGCTGGCGCACCGCCGACACCGTCGAGCGCCTGACCACCGAGGAAAAGGAGTACACCTACTCCTACACCGACGGCACCAACCTGGTGTTGATGGACCCGGAAACCTATGAGGAAGCCCACGTCCCCGCCGACCTGATGGGCGACGCCGCGCCGTTCCTGCAGGACCAGATGACGCTGGTCGTCGATCTGGTCGAGGGTGAGCCGGTGGCCATCCACCTGCCGGTCTCGGTGACGCTGGAAGTCGTCGAGGCCGATCCGGTGGTCAAGGGCCAGACCGCGTCGTCGTCCTACAAGCCGGCGATACTGTCCAACGGGGTGAAGACCATGGTGCCGCCGTTCATCGAATCCGGTGAGCGCATCGTCGTCCGAATCGAGGACGCCTCCTACATGGAGCGCGCGAAGGGCTGATGGCCTTCCGTCTTTCCCCCCACCTGACCGTCATGGCCAACGCCGCGCAGAAGGCGTCGAAGCGGCTGCTGCGCGACTTCGCCGAGGTCGAGCAGTTGCAGGTCAGCGTCAAGGGGCCGTCCGACTTCGTGTCGCAGGCCGACCTGCGGGCCGAGGCGACGCTGAAGGAAGAACTGAACAAGGCCCGTCCCGGCTATGCCTTCCTGATGGAGGAATCCGGCGCCTCCGGGTCGGAGAACTGGACGTGGCGCTGGGTGGTCGATCCGCTGGACGGGACGACCAACTTCCTGCACGGCATGCCGCACTGGGCGATCAGCATCGCGCTGGAGCGCCGGTTGCCCGACGGCGGTTCGGAGATCCAGGCCGGCCTGATCTATGCGCCCGCGGTGGATGAGATGTTCTGGGCGGAAAAAGGCACCGGGGCGTTCATGAACGAACGCCGCCTGCGCGTGTCCGCTCGGCGGGAGATGTCCGAGGCCGTGTTCGCCACCGGTATCCCGTTCGCCGTCGTCTCGGCATCCCGGCAGCGCGCGTTCAGCCGCACACTGACGATGCTGATGCCGCAGGTCGCCGGCATCCGCCGCTTCGGCGCCGCCGCATTGGACCTGGCCTGGGTCGCGCATGGCCGGTTCGATGCGTATTGGGAACTGGGGATCAAACCGTGGGACATCGCGGCCGGCGAGTTGCTGGTGCGCGAGGCTGGCGGCTACGCGACCGATGTCGGCGACGGCAATCCGCTGACCACGGGCAATATCGTGGCCGGCAATCCCCATCTGCATCCGAAGCTGCGGGCGGTGGTCGCCGAGGGGATGACGCCGCCCGCCTGAACCGGAGGCACGGTATGCAGCGGATCGTCATCCGGCAGGCTGACATCACCACCCTGGCGGTCGATGCCATCGTCAATGCCGCCAACCAATCCCTGCTGGGCGGCGGTGGCGTCGATGGCGCCATCCATCGGGCCGCCGGACCCGACCTGCTGCGGGAATGCCGGACACTCGGCGGCTGCCCGACCGGCGAGGCGCGTATCACCAAAGCCTACCGCCTGCCGGCACGCTACGTGATCCATGCCGTCGGCCCGCGCTATCGCGACGGCCAACATGGTGAGGCAGCGCTGCTGGCCGGCTGCTACCGCAACAGTCTGGAACTGGCGGTCGGCCACGGGGTGAGGACGATCGCCTTTCCAGCCATCAGTTGCGGGATCTACGGCTATCCGATTCCCGCGGCGGCTCGGATCGCCATCGATACGGTCGCCGCGTTCCTGGCGACCGATCGATCACTGGCGCAGGTCATTTTCGCCTGTTTTGGCGCCGACGTATCGACGGCGTTACGGGACGCCCACGGCGACACGTCTTGACGCGCGTGGCCATGGGGCGATTGCAGTTGGGATCGGGCTCGGGGTTGCTGGGCGATGCCTGGGTCAGCAAGTAAGACATTGGAACCGCAGATGAACGCGGATGAACGCAAATAGGCTCTTGGGCTGCTTCCTGGACTGTGAACTGTCCCCCCGTTGATGAGACTTATACCAATCGCCCTTGATGTTGACCCATCGGCACGGCCGTGCGACCGTCATGGCGAGCGCAGGACATCTATGTCTTTGATTTCGCGGGTAAAAAGCGTGGATGCCGACCTCCGTCGGCATGACGGATGGGGTCGACCGAAGAGTCTGCGGCAACGTAGGTTGGTATAAATTCGGAAGGCTTATTTGCGTTCATCCGCGTTCATCTGCGGTTCCAAATTCTTGCTTGTTCACCCCGAAGACCGCCCCCAACCGCGAAGCCGGCGGAACGTCCCGATGCGATTGCCCCGGTCCCGGCCGGGGCCGGATTGGCTCGATCCGGTCCGGGTATCTACGTAAGTAATTGTTTTTCAAAACAATTTATACCGAGCGGGTTAGGCTGACCAGCTTGGCGGGCTGCCGCGGGCGAACTGTGACGATCGCATTCTGGCGAAACCGGCGCGCGATGTGCTGCAGCACCCTGGCATCAGCCAGCACGATCAGATGTGCCTCGGACCAACCTCGCCACGACCCCGAACCGATCAGAACCGGGTATCGGCGCAGCGCCTGCCGCAAACTCTTCTGCATTCGCGCGTTCCAGCCTGCCGGCATGCGGCGGGAATACGGATTGCACGCGCTGACAAATCCGGCCTGCAATGCACCGAGCGGCCGCAGCAGACGCTCGACGCCAGGCGACCGGCGACCGATGCGGACCTCCACGCCCTCGACCTGATAGCGTGTCGATCGGTATGCGCGCAGCAACCTGGGCGGTAGACACCGAGGCGGGGATTGCGGGCGATCCGCCACGCACCCACCCATCGGACGGAGCGCCTACGCCTCCTCCCGCGTTGTCGGGAACTCCACGTCGCGATGCACATGCACCGACATCAGCACGCCGAAGCCCACCATCACCGTCAGCATCGCCGACCCGCCATGCGACACCAGCGGCAGCGGCACGCCGCCCACCGGGATGACGCCCATGACCATGGCGATATTGACGAAAACGTAGAGGAAGAAGTTGCACGAGATGCCCAGCGCCACCAGCCGCCCGAACTGATGCCGGCAGCGCAGCGCGATCAGCATGCCGCCGATGATGATCAGGGCCAGCAGGGCCATCACGACGACCCCGCCGACAAACCCCCACTCCTCACCGATGATGGTGAAGATGAAGTCGGTCTGCTTTTCCGGCAGGAAGTCCAGATGCGCCTGAGTGCCTTGCAGGAACCCCTTGCCCCACATCCCGCCCGACCCCAGCGCGATCTTCGACTGGATGATGTTGTAGCCGGCGCCCAGCGGGTCGCTCTCGGGGTGCAGGAAGGTGTCGATGCGCGCTCGCTGGTAGTCGTGCATGTGGCTGTAGGCGAACTGCGCCACCAGCGGGATCGGCAGCGTCACCAGCAGGAATTTCCACCACCGCACGCCGGCGGCGAAAAAGATGCAGCCGCCCAGCATCGCCGTGATCGCCGCGGTGCCCAGGTTCGGCTCCTTCAGGATCAGCCCGACCGGGATCAGCACCGCGATCAGCGGCGGGATCAGGAACAGCGGATTGCCCATCCGCTGCCACGACGCCTTGTGGAACCAGGCCGCCAGCGCCAGCACCAGCGCCAGTTTCATCAACTCCGACGGCTGCATCTGCAACGGCCCGAGTTCCAGCCAGCGCTGCGCGCCCTTGCCGACATGTCCCATCCGCAGCACCAGCGCCAACAGGACGACGCCGCCGAACCAGGCCGGCCAGGCCAGCTTGGCGATCACCCTGATATCGATCAGTCCGATCGCCAGCATGATCAGCAGGCCGAACGCAAAGCGCATGGCATGGCGGGTCGCATAGGGCTCCGGCGAGCCGCCGCCGGCGCTGTACAGCGCGACGTAGCCGACTCCCGCCCAACAGCACAACAGCAGCACGTACAGCCAGTTGACCTGGAAGACCTTGCCCATCACGTCGAACGACGGCTCCCGCCACAGCCGCCGGTCCATCATGTCCGCTCCTCCACCGGTTCGGTCATGGCTTGGCGTCCGCCACCTGCGCGGGGGGCGCCACCGATCGGTTGGCCGGATCGCGCCGCAGCGTCGCCTCCATGATGTCGCGCGCTACCGGGCCCGCGGCGGTGGCGCCGGCGTTGCCGTGCTCGATCACCACCGACACGGCGTAGCGCGGCGCGTCATAAGGCGCATAGGCAACGAACAACGCGTGCGGGCGGTACTCCCATGGCAGCTTGTCGCTGTCGAAATGCCCGCTCTCACGCAACGCCCGCGACACCCGCCGCACCTGCGCCGACCCGGTCTTGCCCGCAAGCTGCACCGATGGATCGGGCAGACGCGCCTGCGGGGCGGTGCCACCGGCCTCGTTCACCACCGCCCACATGCCTTCGCGGACATTCGCCAGCATCTTGTCGGTCATCCCCAGCATCGGCCAGTCGTCGGGTTCGACACCGGGCTGCATCACGCCGGCCAGCCTGCGCGTCAGATGCGGCTGGATCAGGCGCCCGCTGGCGATCCGCGCGACATAGGTGGCGAGTTGCAGCGGCGTCACCTGCACGTAGCCCTGGCCGATGCCGCTGACGATGGTATCGCCGATGTTCCAGGGGTGCCCCTTGCTGATCCGCCATTCCCGGGTCGGAATCAGGCCGGTCCGCTGGCCCGGCAGGTCCAGTTCCAGTTCCACCCCCAGCCCCAGGCGGTGGGCCATGGTCGCGATGTGGTCGATCCCGGTGCGCCAGGCCACCTGGTAGAAAAACACGTCGCAACTGTTCTTCAGTCCGCCCCGCAGGTTCAGCAGCCCGTGCCCGCCTTTGCGCCAGCAGTGGAACCGCGTGCCGCCCAGATCGAGGTAGCCGGGACAGTTGATCCGGTCGAACGGGGTGATCGCCTTGGATTCCAGTCCGGCCAGCGCCACCGCCATCTTGAAGGTGGACCCCGGCGCATACAGCCCCGAGGTCGCCTTGTTGATCAGCGGCGTCCGCCGGTCGTTGGTCCATTGCAGCCACTGCGCCTGGGAGACGCCGGAATTGAACACCGACGGGTCGAACGACGGGTTGGTGGCCATCGCCAGCACCTCCCCGTTGCGGCAATCCATCACCACCGCGCTGGCACTTTCGTCGCCCAGCGAGTTCAGCACCGACAATTGCAGCCCGGAGTCGATCGTCAGTCCGACGTCTTCGCCTTGCACGCCTTCCTGGCGGTCCAACTCGCGGATCACCCGGCCGACGGCATTGACCTCCAACTGGATCGAGCCGGCGCGTCCGCGCAGCCCCAGATCGTGGTACTTCTCCATCCCCGCGCGCCCGATGCGGATCCCGGGCAGCGCCAGCAGCGGATCGTCGGCCACATCCGCCTCATTCGGCGGCGCCACGTAGCCGACGACATGGGCCAGCTGGGACCCGTACGGATAGTTGCGGCTGGTGCCGGCATCGACCGCGATACCGGGCAGGTCGGGCGCGTTGACCTCGATCTTCGCCATTTCGTCCCAGGTCAGGAACTCCTTGACCAG
>DATAZJ010000578.1:0-3756 GCA_036272115.1 Rhodopila sp.
GTGCCCGCGAGGCAGATCTCGCCGGCAACGCCGAACGGGACGGGTTGGAGGTGGTCGTCCAGCAGATGCACGCGGGTGTTGGCGATTGGACGGCCGATCGGGATGGCGGCTTCGTGGGCGCCGGGGGCGATGCGGTGGCAGATGCATTCGACGCAGCACTCGGTCGGGCCGTACAGGTTTACCAGCGCGGCGCCGCGCCGATGCGGGGCGGCCAGCAGGCGGTCGATCAGGGCGCCGGTGAGTGCCTCGGCGCCGATGGTGAGGTGGCGCAGGGTGAAGCGGTCGGCCCACAGGCCGGCTTCCAGTCCGACAGCGAGCAGTGAGGGGGTGATGCTGAGGACCTCGATGCCGTGGCGGAACAGGAAGGCGTCGAGTTGTCTTGGGTCGCGCTTGGCGGCTTCGGGGACCAGGTAAAGCGTGTCGCCCCGGGGTAAAGAGCCGAAGATTTCGTGCACGGAGACGTCGAAGACCAGCGAGGCCATGGCGGCCTGGCGCAGGCCTCGGCCGAGATGACCGTAGAGGTCGCGATCCAGCCAATGGGCCAGGTTCACCGCCGCTCGGTGCGGCACGACGACGCCTTTCGGCATGCCGGTGGTGCCGGAGGTGTAGATGACGTAGGCGGGGGCGTTCGGGGCAAGGTCTTTCGGCGGGGTGACCGGGGCCCCGATTGCGTGGCGGTCTGCTTGCAGCACGGGCAGTGTTGTCAGGCGGTTGGCGCGCGCTGTCAGCACGGTTCCGGCGGTCACCACGGCCTGGCTGCCGCTGGCGGACAGCAGTTCGGTCAGGCGCTGATCGCTTTGGGCGGGGTCGAGCGGCACCCAGGCGGCGCCGGCCAGCAGAATGCCGACGATGCCGACGACTGCCTCGATGGTGCGTTCCGCCAGAAGGGCGACACGGGCGCCCTGCCCTGCCCCGCCTTGGCCGGATAGCTGGTGCGCCAGGGCCGAGGCGGCGTCCAGCAGGGATCGGTAGGACAGGCTGCCCACCGCATCGACCAGGGCGATGGCGTCGGGCGTGCGATCGGCCTGGGCGAGGATCAGGTCCACCAGCGTTTCGCCCGGCGGCCGTCCGGCTTCGGTTCGGTTTGCCTCGGCCAGTGCGGATGTCGTGGCTTGGTCCAGCAGAGGCAGGCGGCTGATGGGGTACTCCGGCGTGTGGCGCAGGCCGGCCAGCAGAGTCCGCAATTGCGCCGCGAGGCCGGCGATGCGGACCGGGGCGAACAGGGAGGTGCGGTATTCCAGCGCCAGGCTGATGGTTGCGTCGGCGGTTTCGGCGAAGGCGAAGGTCAGGTCGAAGCGGCTGGCAGTGGCGGGCAACGGCAGCGGCGTGACACTGGCGGCGCCGAGGCGGAGGGCGCCGGCAGAGGCGGGCTCGAACGTCACCATGACGTCGAAGATCGGTGAGCGGGCGGGGTCGCGGCTGATTTGCAGTTCGTCCACCAGGCGGTCGAACGGGTAATGCTGGTGGTCCAGCGCGGCCTGCGTCGCGGACCGGGTCAGCGCCAAAGCGGTGGCGAAATCGGCTGATCCGTCGATGCCCAGGCGCAGGACCAGGGTGTTGATGAAGATACCGGCCACGTCCTGCAGGTCCGGATGGGTGCGTCCGGCGACCGGAAAGCCGAGACGGACCTCCGGCGCGCCCTGGCGGTGCAGCAGCGCGGCGACCAGGGCGGCGGCGGTCATGAACAGGGTGGCGCCGCCGTCGCGGGCGAGACGCCGCAGCGTGTTGCTCTCGGCCAGGTCGAGGGTGAGGGCCAGCGTCTCGCCGTTCGGGTCGGCGACCGGCGGGCGCGGGTAATCGGGGATGAGTTCGAGCGGCGGCAGGGGCGGCGCCAGCACCTGGTGCCAGTAAGCCCGGTCGGCGGTGGTGGCGTCACTTTCCAGCAATGTGTTCTGCCAGGCGGCGACGTCGCGGTAGCGGTAGCGCGGCGGCGGCGGCGCGGGCCGGTTCGGCGGCAGGGCGTACAGGCGGTTCAGATCGCGTTGCAGGATCGCCAGGGTCTGGCCGTCGGCGATGATGTGGTGCAGGGCGATCAGCAGGGTGTGCGTCGTCTTGCCGAACCTTAGCAGGGCCAGGCGGAATGGCGGTTCGGTCTCCAGGGCGAACGGTTGGGCGAAGAAGTCGCGCATCGCCGCGTCCTGGTCGCGGGGTGCGATGGTGCGGTGGTCGATGGCGATGGGGCCGGGTTGCAGCACGATTTGGCGTGGCTCGCCGTCGATCGAGGGGAAGATCGTGCGCAGGGCTTCGTGGCGGGCGACCAGGGCGTCGATGGCGGTGTTCAGGACGGTGGGGTCCAGCGGGCCGTCGATCCGGAACGCGGCGGGCAGCAGGTAGGCGGGGCTGCCCGGCACCATACGCTCCAGCACCCACATGCGGCGCTGGGCGTGGGATAGCGGGTAGGATGCAGCGTCTTCCACCAGGGTGATGGCGTGCGCTGCCGCGGGTGCGGCCGATCGCAGGCGAGCGGCGAGGCGGGTGACGCTGGGGGCGTCGAACAGGTCGCGCAAGCGCAGGTCCCGGCTGAATTCCTTGCGTAGTTTGGCGATGAGTTGCAGCGCCTTCAGGCTGTGGCCGCCGAGGGCGAAGAAGTCGTCGCCGGCGCGCGGGACGACGCCACCGCCGAGGACCTCGGCAAAGAGGGTGGACAGGCGGGCCTCCAGTGCATCGTGCGGCGGTTCCGCCATGGGCGCGACGATGGCCTCGGGAGCCGGGAGGCGTTTGCGGTCGATCTTGCCGCTTGGCAGCAGCGGCATGGCGTCCAGCAGGACGATCTGGCCGGGCACCATCCAGGCGGGCAGTTTTCGGGCCAGCGTTTCGCGCAGGCCGGTGGCGGAGGTGCCGGGTGCGGCCACGGCGTAGGCTACCAGTTCGGCGTCGCCCTGGGCTCGCACCAGGACCTGGCCGACACCGTCACAGGCGGCGAGCGTTGCCTCGATTTCGCTGGGTTCGATGCGATAGCCGCGGATCTTCACCTGGTCGTCGCCGCGGCCGAGGATTTCGATGTCGCCGTCATCGCGCCAGCGGCCGAGATCGCCGGTGCGGTATAGCACCATGGTAGGGCAGGCCGGGTGGGCGATGCGCCGGGATGCCGTCAGTTCCGGCTGATCGAGATAGCCGCGCGCCAGGCCGACGCCGCCGATGGCGATCTCGCCCACCACGCCAGGCGGGCACAGCCGGCCGTTGCGCGACAGGATCGCCACGGTCTCGCCCGGGAGCGGACGGCCGATGGACAGCGGGGTGGCGCCGAGGCGCTGGGTGGTCGACCAGATGGTCGTCTCGGTCGGGCCGTAGACGTTGAACACCGCCGGGCCGGCCAGCGCCACCAGTTCATCGGCCATTGCCGGGGGCAGTTTCTCGCCGCCCACCAGCAGCACCTTGAGCCGGGACAGTTCGGCGTGGCCGTCGGCATCCAATAAAGTGCGCAGGCGGGACGGCGTGAGTTGCAGGACTGAGATCTGCTCGCGCCGGATGGTTTCCAGGACCAGTTCGGGGTCGGCTGCCTGGTCCTCGGTGGCGATGACCACGGTCAGGCCGTGTGCCAGGGTGGACAGCAGTTCCAGCACCGAGATGTCGAAGGTGATGGTGGTCAGGGCGAGGATGCGGTCGCCGGCGGTCAGGCCGAACACGCTGTCCAGCGTCGTGGTGAAGGCGGCGACGTTGCGATGCTCCACCATCACGCCCTTGGGCCGGCCGGTCGAGCCGGAGGTGTAGGCGACGTAGAGCAGGCCGGCGGGGAGCAGGTCGGCGGGGAGCAGG
>DATAZJ010000579.1:0-6771 GCA_036272115.1 Rhodopila sp.
CATGTTGAACCAGTTCGTGACGCATACCGGCGGCGGGTTGTTCGCGATCCCCGGCGGCGTGCGGCAGGGCGAATATGTTGGGCAGCGCCTGTTCGAGACGGCGTGATCCAGCCGGCGGTATCGCGGGCCGGCCACGCGGCGGCGGCTGCCTGACGATACGCCCCAGTTCTGATCTGTGCCTCTGCCGGGTGGCGGCCTCGCGCTATCAATCGCCGGGCCCCTGCTCCGGGGCGGGGGCGGCGTTCAGCAGGGTGTAGCGCTCGATGCCGATCTGCTTGATGAGGTCGAACTGGCGTTCGAGGAAGTCGACATGTTCCTCCTCGCTTTCCAGGATGTGGAGCAGCAGGTCACGTGACACGTAATCGCGCACGCTCTCGCAATAGGCGATGCCTTCCCGCAGGTCGTCGAGCGCCTTGGTTTCGAGGCTCAGGTCGGCGGTGAGGATTTCCTCCACCGTTTCGCCCACGGCGACCTGGTTCAGGCGCTGGACATTGGGCAGGCCGTCGAGGAACAGGATGCGCTCGATCAACTTGTCCGCATGCTTCATTTCGTCGATCGACTCGTCGTATTCCTGCTTGCCGAGCTTGGTGACGCCCCAGTGGCGGAGGATGCGGGCGTGGAGGAAGTACTGGTTGATGGCGGTCAGCTCATTAGTGAGCTGTGTGTTCAGGTGCTCGATCACTTTCGGGTCTCGAAGCATGGGATTCCTCCGTGTCTTGCGGCCGATGATCCTGAACGCTTCGCGGCGTTGCGTCGAGCCCCGCCTGCCGGCGGTTCATGTGAACGCGGAAAATCGTGTCGGTCACAAAGCAGGGATGGGGCTGACCGCCGGGTTATGGCACAGCAAATAAATCACGGGATCGTGATTTTTTAGTCGCGTATTGATCTTAATCAATGTAGAGTGCCACAAGTTGCTGGATTTGCCACGGATTCCTTTGTCGAATACCTGGTGAGAACAATGCAAGTAAAATCGCTTAAGGCCTGGTTTCGGGCCGGACATGGTCAGACGAAGTCCATCCCACCACAAGGTCCAGCGGCAAACGGTTGGCACCCCACCGCCCCTTACGCATGGGCAATACTGGCGGACATCGCACACGTGGACGGGCATGCTGAACTCGCCGCGGAGTTCGTCTGGTTGGCGTACCTTGCCAGCGATCCGTCGGCCACGAACGATTGGGACTGATCTTCACCGGTAACGATGGGGATCAATATCGAGCCTGACGGGTCGCCATCGTCACCAAACGACTTGCCCCCACCAGTTGTGGCAGCTTATATCAATCGCCCTTGATGTTGACCCATCAGCACCGCCGTGCAACCGTCGTGGCGAGCGCAGGCTTCGCCATCCATGCCTGTGTTTCCGCTCGTAAAAGGCGTGGATGCCGACCTCCGTCGGCATGACGGACGGGGTCAACCGAAGAGCCTGCGTCAACGCCGGTCGGTATTATTTCTTTTACGTTTGTTCGCCGCGCGTCCCGCTTTAAACCGAGGTCGGGAACTTGCACTTGTCCAGCAACGGATGCAGCACCTCGGCCGCCGGGGTCGTTGCCAGCAGCTTGTACAAATCCCACTCGCCGGTGCTTTCCTTCGGGGCCTTCACCTGCAGCAGATAACTCGGGAACATTCCCCGGCCGTCCGCTCGGATGCTGCCCGGCCCAAAGGCATCATCATCCGTCGGCATCGACTTCATCTTCGCCACTGTCGTTCGGCCGCTCTGCTTCGCCGCCGCCGCGCCCAGCGCGGCCACCGCCTTCAGGTAGTGCAGCGTGATCCCATAGGCGCTGGCATGCCCCTGGCTGGGATAGTTCTTCGGCGTCCGCGGCAGCACCCGCCTGGTGAACGCCCGCGTGCGGTCGTTCATGTTCCAGTAAAACGTCTCGCTGGTGATCAGCCCCTGCGCGGTGTCCAGCCCGATCGAGTGTACATCCTGCAGGAACATGATCAGCGGCGCGATCGTCATCTTCTTGTTCAGGCCGAACTCGTTCGCCTGCTTCACACAGTTCACCGTGTCGGACCCCGCATTGGCCAGCCCCAGCACCTGCACGCCACTGGCCAGCGCCTGCTGCAGGAAGCCGGAGAAATCGGTAGTCTCAGGAAACGGATAGCGGACCGCCCCCTTCACCGTGCCGCCCATCGACTTGACCACGGCGGCGGTCTGCTCTTCCAGCGAGTGGCCGAATACATAATCGGCGGTGACGAACGTCCAGCTCTTCTTGCCCGCCTTTACCAGGGCGCCGCCAGTGGAGTGCGCCTTCTCATACGTGTCGAAGCTCCACACGATGGTATTCGGACTGCACTGGTCCGCGGTGACCTCCATCGCCGCCGCGCTGGCATCCAGCAGGATCTTGTTCTTCTCCTTCGCCACCTGCGACACCGCCAGCGCTACCGACGACGTCGGCACGTCGATGATCGCGTCCACCCCGCCATCGAACCATTCCCGGGCGATGGACGCCGCGACATCCGGCTTGTTCTGATGATCGGCGGACCGGAACGCGACCGAGAACCCGTGCGACCCGGCATTGAACTCGGCGATCGCCTGCTGCGAGCAGGCCACCGACGTGGGACCGGTATTGTCGCGATAAGTGCCGGAAAGGTCGGTCAGCACGCCGATTTCGATCACGGGCTTGGCCTGCGCGCGTGCGCCGATCACCGGCAAAGCACTTGCGACAGCGGTCGAACCGAGCAAAGCCCGGCGAGAAATGGTCATGTTGTTGCCCCCCTGAGAGCGTTTTTTATTGCGTGTTTTGTTTTTGTAGTCTTGGACGATGCTCATAGCGGCGAATGGAAGCGCTGGCAATCGCCAGTGCGCCGGCTTCAGTACGCCGGCTTCAGTCCGCCGCCGTCAGCCCCACCAGGCGGTCGAACTCCGCCACCGACAGCGTCTCGGCCCGCCGTTCGGGGGCGATGCCGGCACGCGCCAGCAGCGCCTCGCCGCCCAAGCCGCGCAACGATCCGCGCAGCATTTTCCGCCGCTGCCCGAATGCCGCCGCGGTCAGCGCCTCCATCCGCGCGAACACCGCCGGGTCCGGCTGGACGGCATGCGGCGTCAGACTGACCACCGCCGACCAGACCTTCGGCGGCGGCGTGAACGCCCCCGGCGGCAGCCGCAGCACCACTCGCGCCGCACAAGTCCACTGCGTCAGCACCGACAGCCGCCCATACGCCGGCGTATCCCGCTCCGCGCAGATCCGTTCCGCCACTTCCTGCTGGAACATCAGGGTCAGCCGCTCGAACGACGCGGCCTGCCGCAACCAGGCCACCAGCAGCGGCGAGGCCACGTTGTACGGCAGATTGGCGATAATCTGGCGCGGCGCCGGCACCAGCGCCGTGGCGTCGACCGACAGCGCATCGCCCTCGATCACCCGCAGCCGCCCGCCCGCAACCGCGGCCAGTTCCGTCACCGCGCCGATCGCCCGCCGGTCCAGTTCGATCGCGGTCACGCTTGCCGCCGCCGAGGCCAGCAGCGACCGCGTCAGCCCGCCGGGTCCCGGTCCGACTTCGATGACGTGCCGGCCCGCGAGATCCCCCGCTTCGCGCACGATCCGGTCGGTCAGGTTGCCGTCCAGCAGGAAGTGCTGTCCCAGCGAATGCCGAGCGGCGAGGCCATGCCGGGCGATGACGTCCCGCAGCGGCGGCAGCGGAGTCTCGCCCAACGGAAGCGGCTCCGGACTCAGACCCCGTGGTCGCGCTGGTCGATGGTGGCTTTGCGGCGCAGGTCGCGCATGGTCTGCCGCGACAGCATCTCGATCCGCTCGTTCACCAGGCGCTGCTCGATCTCCTTGGCCGTGATCTCGCCGACGTTCTTCTGATCACGCGTGCAGACGGTGATCACCGCGATACCATCACGGGCGACCAGCGGCTGCGTCGGCTTGCCCAACGGAATCGCCTCCAGCACCTGTCGGAATCCCGGCGGATTGACCCCGGCCAGCGAAATCTCACCCGGGTTGATGGGATGGTCCGCCGGGTTGATCGCCTTCGCCGCGGTCTCCATCTCGTCGCAACTCTTGACCGAGGCTTCGATCGCGTGCGCCTTTGCCAGCGCGCCCCTCTGCTGCTCCGTCGGGTTCTGCGGATCGGTCAGCGGCGTCGTGAACGCGATGAACGCCTGCCGCAGCGTCAGCACCGTGGCCATGTCGTTGCCGATCACCCGCTTGCCCTGCAGCGTGACGATCGAGTATCCGCCCGGCACCCGCACCGCGTTGCTGACCGCGCCCACCGGCATCTGGGTGACGATCTTGGCCACCGCGGGATCGACCTGGTTGATCTGCTCCCAGCCGACCTCGCCGCCCTGAAGTGCCGACTGGGTCTGGCTGAACTGCGCGGCGACCAGCGGGAACGACGCGCCGGCGCGCAGCTCGGTGATCACGGTATCGGCGAAACGCTGGGCGTCGGCGCTGTTATCGGGATTGTCCACCGGGATGAAGATTTCCCCCAGCCGGTATTCCGTCTGGCCGACCTGTTGCGCCGCCAGCTTCTGCTGCTCCGCGACATCGGCCGGGGTGACGTGGATCTTGTCGACGACCACGTCCTTCAACATCTGCGACCAGGCCAATTGCGCTCGGATCTGGTCGATCAGCGTGCGTGTGCTGACGCCGTCGGAGGCCAGCTTCGCGCGCAGCGCACCCGGCTGCATGTTGTTCCGCGTTTCGATGTCCTTGATGGCCGCGGCGATCTGCGCGTCCTGGATCACGATCTTGCGCTTCTCCGCTTCCTGGATACGCAGCTTCTCGTCGATCAACTGGCGCAGTATCTGCGGCCGCAGCCGGCTGATCACGTCCGAGGAAACCGGCAGCCCGGCCGAAATGGCGAACAAACGAGCCCGGTTGCCGACATCGGCCTCACTGATCACGTCGCCGTTGACCACCGCGGCGATCCGGCTGGCATCGGCCAGCGGCTGTTCCCCCTTCGCGGTCCCGGCCACGGCCGGCTTCGCGGCGGCCGACCTGACGGCTGCCGCGGCGGGCGGTTTCGCCGTTGTCCCGGCGGCCATGCCGGCAGCCGGCGCCAGCAGGACAAACGCGCCGGCAAGGCCGCGCACAAGAAGGCCGCTGCGGTGGCCGCGGCGAAGGGTCGGCATGTCAGGCACTCCCGAACTTATAGGGCGCGATAGCCGAATTGGCCGATCGTCTTGAACGTCAACAGGAACAGCACGGCGGTGGAGCCGTTGTCGCCATTGATGCTCGTATAGCGGCGGAACAACCGCAAATCAAAGATGAAGCACTCGTCCTCGTAGATCGCGTCGGCGCCGATTGAGACCATCTGGTTGGTCTGCAGATCGCGGCGTACATTGCCGGTAAACTTGTAGTTCCCCCATTTCGACGACACCCCGAGGGTCACCTCATTGCGCGGGAAATAATAGGTGTTGCCGGCCGGCGGCGGCGCCGGCTGGTCGTAGTAGGTGTAGGGATTGAAGTTGGTGTAGACGTAGCCGCCCGACACCCGGAACCGGTCCACCCCCACCGAGGTGACCGCATCGGCGAAATGCGTCGCCAGGGTGCGGGCGTCCAGGCGCGTGCGGTAGGTCAGGTCCAGCCACTTGGTGGGCGTGAAGGTGCCGCGGGCGACGACGTCGGATACCTGGTCGTGCAGCCCGGATGCCTCGGGGAACAGGTTGTCCTTGGTGGTGCGATAGGATTGCCCGACCAGCCCGTCGAACGTCGTGCCGCCCAGATACCAGGCGCTGTGCAACGCGACATTGGCCCGCACGCCGCCATCCAGCCGGTCGATGCCGGTGAAACGGTTGAAGCCGAACAGGTTGGCGTCGGTGAATTCGAAATCCATGCTGTCTTCGTTCGGAATCCGCGTCAATTGGCTGTCGCCCGACTGCGGCGCGACGATCAACTGGGCGATCGGCTCGATCAGTTGCGTGCCCCAACTGCCGCTGTAGCGGGCGAACGGCCAGCGGAAATCCACCGCCATCTGCGGCAGCGCCCGCGTGGTGTCGATGTTGCCGTTCGGGCCGAAATTGGGCAGCTCGTTGACCTCCGACGCATCGTACGCCGCGGCGTCGCCATGCAGCGTGATCTTCCACTGGTCGCCCAGCAGCCCGACGAACGGCCGTTCATAGTCCAGCGTCAGCGACGCGCGCCGCGTGTTGGTCCCGTCGGTGCGGATCACGTTGAACGCACCCGTCGAGAGGGAGAAGCGACCGCCCAGCGAATCGGGCGTGCCGAAGAAGCTGTACTGGTAGCGCGGCAGCACGGTCGGCAGTGAGCCCGTGTTGATCACGGTGTTCAGCCCCTGGTACGACTTCGCATCGATGCGGGTGTACGACCCGACGCCGAAGCCCTCCACATACAATTGGCTCGCCAGCACGTTCTGATCGCCGCTCAGCCCCTCTACCAGGTGAAAGTCCCGCACATAGTCGGTCGAGGACGCGCGGTTGATGTTGAACCCCCAGCGCCAGGTGTCGTCGTAGTCGAACTTACCCACCGCCGCGAGCGAACCCTGCGGACGATCGCCCAGATACCCGGCCGAGGTGTTCAGCAGCAGCGTGCCATCGTTGAACCGCCGCCGGTATTCGACATCCATCTGCGGCCCCGCCTCGGTCGTCATCATCGGCAGGAAGGTCGCGTCCGACTGGTCGTCGATCACCTGGTAATACGGCTGGCCGAAGAACGCGCCGATATTGGACGACACCCCGAACACCGGCGGCAGCAGCCCGGATTCGCGCTTCACCGACGGATCGGCGTTCCAGAAATACGGGAACCACGCGACCGGAAGACCGAACATCTCCAGCGTGGCGTCCTTGTACTCGATCTTCTTGTGCTCCAG
>DATAZJ010000580.1:0-4080 GCA_036272115.1 Rhodopila sp.
TGCGCCGTCGCGTGCCATGATGTCGATAAGGTAGGCGAAAAGGCGGGTATAGGCGGGCACGACGCCGAGACGGACTTGTAGCGCCGCCACCGTCGGGCCGTCGCCGAGCGCGTCGAACAGGCCGAGGTGTGCCAGCGCATCGTGCAGCAGCGTGCGGCCGAGGCGCGCGGTGGCGGCAAAGCCGGCGGCGACCGTGGTGGCGGTCGGCGGCGCATCGGGCGCGGCAGGCGGTCGGGCGACAGGCGGGCGGGCGGCGGGCGGGCGGGCGGCAGGCTGCTGGTCCAGTGAATCGAACCGGCGCTGGAACTGGTAGAAGGGCAGATCGACGCGTTGCCTGGGCCGGCCGCGGTCCAGTCCGCGCCAATCGATCGCCGCGCCGCGCACGTGCAGCCTGGCGAGCGAACCGAGGAATGCCGGCCAGTCCTGCCCTGCCCCGGCCAAAGACGGCAGCCAGTCCGTTTCCGCCGCCTGGCACTGCCGAGCCAGGCCGCTGAGCACGGCGGCTGGTCCGAGTTCCAGCATGCTGTCGATGCCGGATGAGGCGACCGTGGCGACCATGTCGGCGAAGCGGACCGGCTCCAGCAAATGGCGGCACCAGTAGTCGGCGCCGGCGATCGCCCTGGGGTCGGCGAGGTCGCCGGTCAGGCCGGACACGATGGGTATCGTCGGCGCGGCGTAGCGGATCGAGTCCGCGACCTGCCGGAAGTGCGGCAGGACAGGGTTCAGCCGCGGCGAGTGGAAAGCGTGCGACACGGACAATGTCCGGGTGCCGATGCCGGCCTCGGCCAAGGCCGCCGTGGCGCGGGCAAGCGCGCCGTGACCACCGGCCAGGGAGGTCACGGTCGGGGCGTTGAGGGCCGCCGGCACCACGTCCTGTCGCGGGTCGATGCCGGCGGCGCGCAGTGCCGGCGCGATGCGGTCCCAGCCGGCGAAGGCCACGGCCATGCCGCCGGGTTCGGCGTGGCGGCGCACGAGGCGGCCTCGCGCGGCGATCAGGCGAAGGCCGTCCTCCAGCGAGAAGACGCCGGCGACATGGGCGGCGATCAGTTCGCCGACGCTGTGGCCCAGCACCAGGGCCGGATCGATGCCGCAGGACCGCCATAGCTCGGTCAGCGCGACGCCGAGGGCGAACAGCGCCGGCTGGGCGTTGGCGGTGTCGTCGAGCGGGTCCCGATCGGTCGGCGAGGCGTACAGCAGGTCCAGCAGCCGGACGTCCAACTCATCCCGCAGCAGCAGGTCGCAGCGATCGAGCATGGATCGGAAGGCGGGCGCGCTGTCGTAGAGGCCCTGCCCCATGCCACGGTATTGCGAGCCCTGGCCGGTGAAGGCGAAGCCGATGCGATCGGTGACATCCGGACCACGGATGGCGCCGCGATACAGGTTTGGGGCGTCGGCTTGCAGCGCCCGCAGCAGTCCGGTGCCGTCGGCGACCACTGTGGCGGCGCGATACTCGAACGCGCCCCTTCCGGTGTTGGCCGACCATGCGAGGTCGCCTATCGGGGCTTCCGGGGTGACCGAGGCTGCCAGCGCCGTCATGTTCGCTGCCAGCGCTGCCTCGGTCCGGCCGGACAGCGTGACCACGTGCAATGGCCGGTCTGCCGGCGGGGCGGGGTCCGCGGTTGCAGGCCGCGGCGGTTCGGCGAGCACGACGTGCGCCACGGTGCCGGTGAAGCCGAAGGCGCTGACGCCGGCGACGCGCCGGTGGGTGCGGTCGCGTGGCCATGCCGTGGCGGTTACCGGCACCCGGACCGGCAGCGACGACCACGGCACATGCGCGCTGGGTTCGGCGAAGTGCAGATGCGGCGGCACGAGCTGATGCCGCAGGCTGAGCAGCACCTTCAGCACGCCCGCCATGCCGGCGGCGGTCTCCAGATGGCCGATATTGGTCTTGACCGAGGCGACGGTCAGGGCGTCCTGGCGGCGGGGGGCGAATACCGTTTCCAGGGCTGCCATCTCGATGGGATCGCCGAGCGGGGTGCCGGTGCCGTGCGCCTCGATGTAGTCGATCTCGTCAGGGGCGACCTGGGCCGTGGCGAGCGCATCCCGGATCACCGCGACCTGGGAGTGCTGGTTGGGTGCGGTCAGCCCGTTGCCGCGGCCGCCATGGCGCACCGCGCTGCCCAGCACCAGGCCGTGGATGCGGTCGCCTTGTGCCGTCGCCGCGGCCAGGGTCTTCAGGATCAGCACGCTGCCGCCTTCGCCGCGTGCGTAGCCGTTCGCGGCGGCGGCGAAGGTCTTGCAGCGCCCGTCCGGCGAGAGTGCGCCCAGGCGGGACAAGGCGAGGAACGGTTCGGCCGCGAGCATCAGGCTGACCGCGCCGGCCAGTGCCGCGTCGCAGGCGCCGCGACGCAGGCTCCAGCACGCCTGGTCGAGTGCGACCAGCGACGACGCACAGGCGGCGTCGAGCGACACGCATGGGCCTTGCAGGTCGAACACGTAGGCCAGGCGGCCGGCCGCGGCGCTGAGGGCGATGCCGGTGGCGGTGTAGGGGGTGATGCGGGCGGGATCGTCGGAATAGAGGCCGGCGCGGGCGTAGTCTGCTTTCTCGATGCCGATGAATACGCCGGTGCGGGAGCCGGAGACCGCCGTGTGCGGCATGCCGGCGTCCTCGAATGCTTCCCAGGCGAGTTCCAGGAGCAGGCGCTGCTGGGGGTCGAGGCTGCGGATTTCCTCGGGCGAGAGGCGGAAGAGCTGGCTGTCGACGCCGTAGGGAACGTGATCGAGGAAGTGGCCGCGCGGTGGGGTCGCCATGCCGGGGAAGCGGCCGGGCGGAGCTTCGCGGCTGGTGTCGCGGCCTTCCGCCAGCAATTGCCAGAAGGCCGCCGGATCGTCGGCGCCGGGGAAGCGGCAGGACATGCCGACGATGGCGATCGGTTCGGCCAGGGCGGTGTTGGGCGCCGGTGCGTCCGCCATGGCGGCCCGCGGCAGCGCCGAACCTGGGGCGTCGCCTTTGCCGTTGTCGTAGGGCGGCGGCGTCACAGGTATTTCTCCCATTTATCCGCCGGTGCGGCCGGTTCGGGATCGCGTGCCGGCGGTTCGGTTGCCAGCGCCGGCGGTTCGGTTTCCTGTGCCGGCGGTTCGGGTGTTGCTTGTGCGGCGAGTTCGCCGGCCAGGTAGCGGGCGAAGGCGGCGGTGGTGGGATGGGCCCAGAATGCGGTGATCCGGACTTCGAGGCCGGTGCGCCGGGCGATCTCGGCGCGGATTTTCAGGGTCATCAGCGAATCGACGCCGAGTTCGCGCAACGGCCGGTCATCGGCGATCGTCGCCGGGTCCAGGCCGGTCATCATCGCGACGATGGCGGTCAACTCGGCGCGCAAAGCGGTCACGGCTCGGCGCCCGGTGCCCCAGCGCGCAGTCGGGTCGGCGGCTGGCGGGTCAGCAACCGGCGGGTTGGCGGCTGACGGGTTGGGGGGCGCCTGACCGGGCAGCAGCGGGGCGAACCAGGCACGTGCCGTCGGGTTCGGCAGGCTCGCCAGCCAGTCCTCGGCACGGAATGCCATCAGCGTCGCGGTGGGCTGACCGCTTTGCCAAAGCCCGGGGATCGCGGTGGCCACTTCAGCCTCGGTCAGCGGGAACACGCCGTCGGCGGCGACGTCGCGGCCGGCCGCCTCTGCGCGGCGGGACATGGTGGAGCCGGCCACCACGCCCAGGCGAAGGCTGAGCGTCGGCATCCCCCGGCCAGTGCGATAGCGGGCGAGCGAGTCCAGGAAGGCGTTGGCCGCGGCGTAGGCCCCCTGCCCCGGCGAGCCCAGCAGCAGGCTGGCGGACGAGAGCAGCAGCATGAAATCCAGGGTTCGGTGCGCGGTGGCCTGGTGCAGAGCCCAGCCGCCGTCGAGTTTCGGGGCCAGGACACGGCCGAATGCGCCGCCCAGCGGATCGGCAGGATCGAGGCCGGCCAGCATGCCGTCCTCCAGCACGCCCGCCGCATGTACGACGCCCATCAACGGCGGCAGGTCGCGGTCGATCTCGGCCAGGACGCCGAGCAGCGCGGCGGGATCGGTGATATCGGCCTGGCGGACCAGCACCTTGGCGCCGCCCGCGGTGAACGAGGCGAGTGCGGCGCGTGCTGCCGGCGTGGCG
>DATAZJ010000581.1:0-2093 GCA_036272115.1 Rhodopila sp.
GGGGTGAAGCGCAGCATCGGCGGCGCGGTGACCCATTCGATCGTGATGCGCAGCCACTCCGGCACCGTGCGGTTCATCGAGGCCTACCACAACTTCGTGCAGAAGACCTGGACGGCGACCTAGTGCCCGATCGCGATAAACCGGCGGAAGCGCCCGTCGGCAGCGGACCACTGAGTTGACCGCATCCGACTGCGTCCTGGGCGTCACCAGCAGCCTGTCCGGCCGCAGGTGGCTATGGCGCACCGGGGAAGAACGCGTCGCCGCCGGCATCGCCCAGAAACTCGACCTGCCGGAGATCGTCAGCCGCCTGCTGTCCGCCCGCGGCATCGGCATCGACGCCGCCGCGACCTTCCTGGAACCGACGTTGCGGGTCCTGCTGCCCGACCCCTCCGCCATGGCCGACATGGACGTCGCCGCCGACCGTCTGGCGGATGCCGTCCGCCGCGGCGAAACCGTGGCCGTCTATGGCGACTACGACGTGGACGGGGCGTGCAGCGCGGCGCTGATGGTGGGGTTCCTCCGAACGCTGGGCTGTCACGTCCTGCATCACGTCCCCGACCGCATCAGGGAGGGCTACGGCCCGAACGCGCCCGCTCTGCTGTCGCTGGTCGCGGCGGGCGCCAGCCTGATCGTCTGCGTCGATTGCGGCACCGCCGCCGCCGCCGCTCTGTCCGCCGTCGCCGGCCAGGCGGAGGTCATCGTGCTGGACCATCACAAGGCCGAGGGATCACCGCCCATCATCCTGGCGACGGTGAACCCGAACCGCCTGGACGACACCTCCGGCCTGGGGATGCTGTGCGCCGCCGGCGTGGCCTTCCTGACCGCCATCGCCACCGTCCGAGCCCTCCGCCGCCTCGGCCACTTCGCCGCCGGCAGCGAACCCGATCTGATGGGCCTGCTCGACCTCGTCGCCCTGGCCACCGTCTGCGACGTGATGCCGCTGACCGGCGTCAACCGGGCCTTCGTCTGCCAGGGCCTGAAGATCATGGCCCGCCGCACCCGCCCCGGCATCGCCGCGCTGCTCGACGTCACCCAGGCGCGCGAGAAGCTGAACGCCGCCACCTGCGGCTACGCCCTGGGCCCCCGCATCAACGCCGGCGGCCGCATCAGCGAGGCCGACCTCGGCCTCCGCCTGCTGCTGTCGCAAGATCGTCTGGAGGCCCTTGCCCTCGCGGAAAAACTGGAATCGGTGAACCGCGCCCGCCAGGACGTCGAGTCCGGCATCATGGAAGCCGCCATGTTCGCCGCCGAGACCCAGGTCGCCGCCGGCCGCGCCGCGGTGCTGGTGACAGGGCAGGGGTGGCATCCCGGCGTGGTCGGCATCGTCGCCGGCCGCATCAAGGAACGCTTCAACCGCCCCGCCTGCGTCGCCGGCTTCACCGACGGACTGGGCAAGGGCTCCGGCCGCTCCATCCCCGGCCTCGACCTCGGCGCCGCCGTCATCGCCGCCCGCCAGGCCGGCCTGCTGGTCACCGGCGGCGGCCACGCCATGGCGGCCGGCTTCTCGCTGCACGCCGACCACGTCTCCGCCTTCCACGCCTTCCTCGAAGAGCGCCTTGCCGCCGCCGCCACCATGCCCAGCGCCGCCGACCTCATCGTCGAGGGCACCCTCGCCGTCTCCGGCGCCACCACCGATATCGCCCGCCACCTCGAACGCCTCGCCCCCTTCGGCGCCGGCAATGAGGAACCCACGCTGGTGCTGCACCGCGCCCGCGTGGTCCGCGCCGATCGAGTCGGCCGCGAATCAAACACCATCCGCGCCTTCGTGGAAGGCGAAGGCCGCGGCCCCCGCCTGAAGGCAATGATGTTCCGCGCTCGGGAAGGCGCCCTGGCCAACGCCCTGCTGGCCCGATCCGAGGCCGTGCCGCTGCACCTGGCCGGCCACCTGAGAGCCGAGGAATGGAACGGATCCGTCAACCCAACCTTCATAATCTCCGACGCCGCCATCGCCTGATCCAACCCCTCACGCCAACGCCCCGGCACCCACGCCTCCCCCTCACGCCAACGCCCCGACATCCACGCCCCCATCACGCCAACGCCCCCCGACGTCCACGCCTCCCCGTCGCGCCAACGCCCCGGCACCCACGCCCCCC
>DATAZJ010000582.1:0-5701 GCA_036272115.1 Rhodopila sp.
CCCGCGGCAGGACGGGATTGGACGGCACTGCCGGGATTGGGCGGCAGTGCCGGTGTCGAGGCAAATTTTATCGGAGCTTTAGCTGTTGACCAGGACGTTTTCCGGGCGTGCGGGGATCTCGCCGCGTTCGACGCGTAGGACCTGGCGGGTCAGCATCTCGTGGGTTGGGGCCTTGACGCCGACGCGGGCACCTTCGCCGGCGATGAAGCCGTTCATGAACTCGATTTCGGTGCGGCGGCCCTTTTCCATGTCCTGCGCCATGGACGGACGCTGGTAGTCGCTGCGTTCGGCCTGGCCGGCGCCGCCTTCGGTCATCAGACGCTCGATTTCGGTGTAGGATGCGGGGTCGTTTTCCATTGCTTTCGCCAGCATTTCGAATGGCAGGGCACCGACTTTTCCCAGTTTATAACCAAGCTTTTGGCCGACACGGACGGCTTCGCCACCCAACTGGATACAAATGCGACGAACGGCGGCGTGGTTGTCACGGGCGTTGCCGCCCATGCCGGTGGCGGCGGACACGCCATTGCGCATGCCGTTGACGCAGAGTTTCGTCCAGCGCTCACCCCACAGATTGTCGGTCGCCTTCGAGGCATCGATGCTGGACATGATCTCGGCGATTTCCTGCGACCGTTTGGTGATCTTGCCGCTGGGTTCGCCGACGTAGAACGATGTGATATCGGCACGTTTCGCGTAGCCGCGGCGGATATGGCCGGGCTGATACAGATCGACGCCGACGCCGCCGGTGACGATGCAGCCCAGCGTGCGGCCCCAGCCGACGACGCCGGCGACACGTTCCTCGTTGATGCAATTCTGCATCGACACCACGCAGCCGGAGGCTGACAGGTACTGGCGGATCATCGTGGCCGCCCATACGGTGTCGTACGACTTGACCGAAATGAATGCGATGTCGATGGGCTTCTGCTTGGCGAGGTTCTGCACCTCGGTCAGGTGCATGGCGTTGACCTTCACGGTCATCCGCTCCTGCGGCGTCATGCCGAAGATTTCCATGCCGTGGGCCTTCAACTGCTCGACATGTTCCGGCCACGGATCGATCAGGGTGACGTCGTGACCCGCCGCCGCCATATGGGCACCCGCATAGCCGCCGACCGCTCCGGCGCCGATTACCGCGATACGCTTGGACATCGTTTCGTGATCCTTTTTGACTTCAAGTCCGCCTTATCGCGGAATGCCGGCATCCGGCAATCAGACGCGCATCTCTTTGCCGGTTTCCCGCATCAGGATCGCCGCATGGGCCGTCGTCACCGCCTGATGGAACGCGACGGCGCGTTCGGACATGTCGGCGTCGGGACGTTCCTCGGGTTCAAAGTTGCCGTAGGTGTCGACGCCGCGCACCAGGGTGGCGTGGTCGTGGGTGCCGGCGATCTGCCGCACCGTGGTCGGGATATAGCGGATGGCGAAGCCGATGCGGCGTTGGGGCGACGGATTGGGATCGGAGCCGTGGATCAGCCGCACGTGGTGCAAGGACATTTCGCCGGCTTCGAGCGGCAGCATCGTGGCCTGGCGTTCATCGACATCGACCATGATCTCCTGCCCGCGGCTGAGCAGGTTATCGGCTCGGAACGTATCCTGGTGCGGTATCTGGTCCAGCTTGTGGGAGGCGGGGATCACTCGCATGGCACCGTTTTCGGGGGTGCTGTCGGAGAGCGCCACCCAGGCGGTGATGACGTCGGCGGGATCGAGACCCCAGTAGGTGGAATCCTGATGCCAGGACACGAAGGCCGGATTGCGGGCCTCCTTGATGAAGAAGGAACTGCCCCAGCACAGGATGTTAGGGCCGATCACGTCCTCCACCGCGTCGAGGATGCGCGGATGACGGACCAGATCGTTCAGCCATGTGAACAGCAGATGGGATTTTTGCCGGAGTTTGCCGGAAATCGGGCCGGTGCCGGCTTCGAACGCCTCCAGGCTGGCGCGCAGGGCGTCGGCGTCCTGGCGTGGCATCACGCGGATCGGGGCGTAGTAGCCCTCGTCCTGGTATTGGCGGATCGCCGCCTCGGTCAGTATCTTCATGGTTTCCTCCACTTGGCCGTTGACCGGGAGCATGGGAAACGGTGGCGATGAAAGTCAACCCGTCCGCCCCGGCGCCATCGGTGCCGGATGCGATCCCAGGGGCCATCATCGTCATCTTCGGCGCGGCGGTGCGGCCGGATGGGCGCCCCAGCCAAACGTTACGAGATCGGGTCGATGCCGCCAGCCGGTTTGGTGCCCGGTTCGTGCGGCCGTTGTTTATCCCCACCGGTGCGAAGGGCCGTCACGGCGATGCCGAGGCGACGGTCATGGCTCGGCGGTTGAGGGAGGCGGGGTTTCCGGCCGAGACGATCCTGGAGGAAAGAACCGGCACCGACACGCTGTCATCGGTTCGCGCCGTCGCCCGCATGGGGCGTGGCGCCTCGCCGGTCTACGCCTGTTCCAGCGGCTATCACCTGCCGCGTTGCCTGGTGCTGTTCTGGCTCGCCGGGATCGGGGCGCGGGCTTGCCCGCCGCCGCCTGTCCCCGTGGCGGCCAGTCACTGGCACCGTTGGTACTGGCGGCTGCGGGAAGTCCCTGCCCTGCCCTATGATGCGCTGCTGATGCTCTGGCTGCGCATGGTGGGGCGGATTTGAAGGGGTCGGGATGCACTGTGGGCTGACCGCGATAAGCGGGCGACGTAAGGCGTGGTTGGCGGGCCTTCGCCCGCCATGACGGTGGGGCTGGCATGGCGGTGGGCGGGCCTCGACTGCCGTGACGGGGGGCCGTTACCGCGGTGGGTGGGCCTTGGCTGCCATGACGGTGGGGCCGTCATGGCAGTGGGGGCGCTTCTATCGTTCGTTTTCGTCGGTGTCGGATTCGACCTCGATGTCGCCGCCGATGACGTCGGCATCGTCTTCCAGGTCGTCGGTCGCCTCCAGGACGTCCTCTTCCTCGACGTCCTCCACGCCTTCGACTTCCACGTCCTCGGGGGCGGGGGTGGGTTTCTTCGGGCGCTTGTCTTCGACGACGTTGCCGCCGGTGCGCCGCGGACGCGGCTGCTCGACCGGCTGTTCGGTCCCGCATTTGGGGCACACGGCGGGGGACTTGGTCAGGTCGTAGAATCGCGTGCCACACGCGACGCAGACCCGCTTGGTGCCGAGTTCAGGCTTAGCCATGCGTCTATTAGGCCCTTCGTGACAGTCGCCGATTATGGACTTCTAACAAGAGGCGGCGCCCATGCCATTACGGCGGCGCGCTGTCAAATGGCTTATCGTGCTTCGCGGCGGTATCCGCCTTGCCCGAAAGCCGATATCTAGCCCCGAACACGTCAGCCTCCGGACCCTGCCCCATGGATGAAGCCGCCCCTCGCCCGCTGATCTCCGCCCGATCGCCCACCAGCTTGAGCGGCCGGATCGCCGTGCCGGGCGATAAGTCGATCAGCCATCGCGCCCTGATGTTCGGCGCGCTGGCGGTCGGCGAGACCCGCATCACCGGCCTGCTGACCGGGGAGGACGTGCTGCGCACGGCGGCGGCGATGCGGGCGCTGGGGGCGGAGGTGGTGCGCGACGCCGGCGGCACATGGCGTGTTGCCGGGCGCGGGATCGGCGGGCTGACGGAGCCGGCCGACGTTCTCGACATGGGCAATTCCGGCACCGCCGCTCGGCTGCTGTGCGGCATCCTGGCCAGCCATCCGTTTTTTTCCGTGATGACCGGCGACGCCAGCCTGCGGGGCCGGCCGATGCGGCGGGTGATCGACCCGCTGACCGCCACCGGCGCACGTTTTACCGCCCGTGAAGGCGGTCGGTTGCCGCTGGCGATCGAGGGTGCGCGCGATGCGCTGCCGCTGGACTACCTTGTGCCGGTGCCCTCGGCGCAGGTGAAGTCGGCGGTGCTGCTGGCCGGGTTGAATGCGCCGGGCATCACCCGGGTCGAGGAGCCGGAGGCGACGCGCGACCACAGTGAAAACATGCTGCGGCATTTCGGTGCGACCGTCCGGGTCGAGGTCGCCGGGGCCGGCCGGATCATCGAGCTGGAGGGGCAGCCGGAACTGCGCGCAGCCGATGTCGTGGTGCCGAGCGATCCGTCCTCGGCGGCGTTTCCGCTGGTGGCGGCGCTGCTGGTGGACGGCAGCAAGGTCACGCTGCCGGCGATCGGGCTGAACCCGCTGCGCACCGGGCTGCTGCTGTGCCTGGAGGAAATGGGGGCCGGTATCGTGGTGCGGAACCGCCGGATCGAGGGCGGCGAACCTGTGGGCGACCTGGACATCACGGGTGGTCCGTTGCGGGCGGTCGATGTGCCGGCCGAACGGGCGCCCAGCATGATCGACGAGTATCCGGTGCTGGCGGTGGCGGCTGCCTGTGCGTCCGGCACCTCGCGGCTGCGGGGATTGAAGGAATTGCGGGTCAAGGAAAGCGACCGGCTGGCGGCGACGGTGGCGCTGCTGACCGCCAATGGCGTCAAGGTCGAGGTCGAGGGCGATGACATGATCGTTCACGGCACCGGGCGGCCGCCGGCGGGCGGCGGGCTGGTGATAACACACATGGATCATCGCATCGCCATGTCGGCCATCGTGCTTGGCATGGTGACGGCGGCGCCGGTGACTGTGGACGATGCCGGGTTTATCGATACCAGTTTCCCGGGTTTCGCCGATCTGATGAACGGTATCGGCGCCGCCATCCGTCCGGTTTCGTGAGCATGAAGCCGATCATCGCGATCGACGGGCCGGCCGCGGCGGGCAAGGGTACCCTCGCCCGGCGTCTCGCCAGTACGTTGGGGCTGCCATACCTGGATACCGGCCTGCTGTATCGCGCGGTGGGGCGGCGGGTGCTGGATGGCGGCGGCGATCCCGCCGATCCGGTGGCGGCCGAGACGGCGGCCCGGTCGTTGCGGCCGGCGGATCTGGATCGTGCCGACCTGCGCGGACCGCAGGCCGATGCGGCCGCGGCGTCGGTGGCCTCGATTCCGGCGGTGCGCGCCGCGCTGCTTGCGTTTCAGCGGGATTTCGCGACCGGGCATGGGGCGGTGCTGGATGGCCGCGATATCGGCACCGTCATCTTCCCTGAAGCCTCGGCGAAACTCTTCGTGACCGCGAGCGTGGGGGAACGCGCCCGGCGGCGCTGGTTGGAGTTGCGTGCCAAGGATGTCGATACCGATATCTTGACGGTCGAGGCGGATTTGCGGCAGCGCGATGCGAAGGATGCCGCGCGTTCGGCGGCACCGCTGCGGGAGGCGGCGGATGCGTACCGGCTCGATACCAGTGAGATGGATGCGGAGACTGCGTTTCAGTCGGCACTGGTCTTTGTGCGGAGCCGGATTGGCGGGGTGTGATACTGCCTGGTACTGCTTGCGGCCGGATCTTGTAGTGTGGGGCTTGAGAAAGGCATGGATGCCGACCTGCGTCGGCATGACGGGGGGCGTCGGCATGACGGTCGACGTCGGCATGACGGGGGGCGCCGGCGTGACGGGGTGCCTGGATGGGGCGGCGTGCGTGGGTAGGAAGGGGGAATGGCCGATCTCGTGCGTAGGCTATGACGGGGGGAATGGCCGACCTGCGCTGGCGTGACGGGGGCGTTGGCGTGACGGGGGCGTTGGCGTGACGGGGTGCGTGGGTGGAGTTGGGGTGGGTGGGGGATGATTGCGGTTCGGTCACATGGGTATGGCGCGTGATGATGTAACGCAGTACAACTGCGGCCTTGGTCCCGAGGGAATGATGGCAGACTCCACAACCCGG
>DATAZJ010000583.1:0-19248 GCA_036272115.1 Rhodopila sp.
CACCGCGGCGGCTCCGACCGTCCGGACCAGACCGTGCACGGCCGCTTCCGCCAGGCCGGACAGTGTCGTGTCGTCAGCGGCACGAAACCTCGTCTCCGAGCGGATCCACGACCGGACGAGTTCGGGATCGCAGAACAATGGCAGCCGGCCGTCGATCTCGTCGAACAGCAGCGTGGTCACGCCGCGGTAGTCCGGCGGCGGGACCCGCGCCAGACAGTCCTGGGTTTCGGCAACCCAGGACTCGACGGATCGCAGCATCGGCGGTCGCACCACGGCGGCCTGGGCCAGTGTCAGCACGCTAGCCTCGGGCCGCGATCTTGGCTTCGACGAAATCGACCAGATTGCCGAAACGGCTGAACAGGGCCGCGTCCAGATCCTCGACGTCGATCGTGAGGTCGAAGGTCATTTCGATCTGTGTCAACAGCTCGACGACGTTCAGCGATTCCAGTCCCAGCTCGTAAAGATTGGTGTCGGGCTGGAGAAAGCCGATCGGCGCTTCGATGCGCAGCACATTGAGGGTCATTTCCTGCATCTGGATTGCCACATCGGACATGACAGTCGTCATCGGTACGTCCTCATGTTGTTTAGACGGAACAGAAACTCAGCAGGCGTCAGCCATCGCCGGCGACCGGCGATCGGTGGTTTCATCGGTGTCCTGCCCGACCCAGCCGCCTGGGATGCGGCGCGCCGAGGGCTCGCAGGTCACCAGCAGCGCCGCAGCGTGGCCTGCCATGGTCGCGGTCCAGACCACCAGGCGGCAGGCGCTCCGCTCGCGCTGGGCGCTGGCGATGCCGTCGGCGATGGCGGCCAGCGGCGAAGCCGAAGCCAGGTGCACACCGGCCGGGAAACTCCGCGCCAGAGGCTCCAGCCCGACAGAGCGGGCAACGCGCGCGCCAAGCCCCTCGGCGTAATCATCGCCCGCCAGGCGCAGGTGCCGCCGTTCGTCTGTGGGTACGGGGCGCAGCAGCGTCTCGATGCAGTCCCGCGCATGGTCGTGCAGATGGTCGAGGTGGCGGTCGGCGGGATCGACCCAGGGATCGAGGCCGCTGGGCTGGCAGGAGGTCATGATCCGCTCGATCACCGCGATCCCGCCGCGCGGCAATCCGGCCGGCGCGACCAGGCAGGCCGCGGCGGCATCGCCATAGGTCACCAGACCCGGGATGCGCCGGTAGAACGGCGCCACCCATTTGTCGCTGGCGGAAACACAGGCGAGCGCGGCGGCGTCGTCGTGACTGCGCGCATGCGGCAGCAAGGCGAGCGCCGTCGGCACGCCGACCGTGCCAAGCTGGCCGATGGCCAGCACGTCGGCCGGCTGCTTGAAGTAACTGTGCACCAGCCGCAGACACGCCGACCCCAGCACCTGCTGGTTGAGCGTGCACTGCACATGCAGCACCGAACGGACCCGGAGGGCGGCGGAGGGGTCAGCCGAAACAAGCTCGCCGACAATGGCGGAGGCGGCATCCTCGCAGCTTTCCGCCTGGTCCAGGATCGGCGCCTCGTAGGGCGGGCTGGACAGGCTCATGACCCCCCGGCGCACCGTGTGTGGGCGGGAATGCGCGCCGGCCTTGGCGTAGAGCGGCAGGTAGGCCGACGAGATGGCGGCGCCGAGAAAGCTGGCGGAGACGCGCGAAGGCGGCAGGCGGACACCGATTGCGGTCAGTGCGAGTGTCATTGCATCACCTCACAGGTGACCGGTTCAGGCGCTGACCGGTCTGGTTGCTCCGCCATGGCCGGCGGCAGCAAGGTCAACGCCGCGTAAGCGCCGATATTGGATCGCCCGCAGTACAGCACGGGCTTGCCCTGGCCGAGGACATCGAAGCCCCGATCCACCAGGTTCATCGCGAGGTCGGTGCAGCAGGCATGTCCGCGGTCACGGATATTGTCGAGAAACAGCCGTTCCGGCGGCACCGACAGGGCCTTCGCGATCAGGTTCCAGTTGGGGCGGTAGGCATTGATCGGCAGAATCTGTCCATATTCGGCCAGCGGGAAGCCGATCGCCGCCTGGTGTTCCTGAAACAGGCGCTTGGTATGCAGCCAGGAGGTCTGCGCGATCGCCCGCTCATTGGCCGGTGTCGAAGGGCCCATGTGCAGTTCGGGCGCATTCCGGTACGTGATGGGCCCGATCCGGCATGTCGTTCCGGTTTTGCCGAGTAGGATGGCCGAGGCGCCGTCGCTCTGGACACCGGACTGATGGTAGATGCGGTACGTGGCGTTGCCGAACACGCGGTCGCTGGTGAGCACCAAGGCGTGTTCGGCGTCCGGGTCCGCCGCCAGCAGGCGGGTTGCCCAGTCGATCGCCGCGACGGTGCCGGAACAGGCCAGTTGCTCGATCGAGAAGCAGAGTCTCGGCTGCATGCCATAGGCCTTGGCCACGGCGGCCAGCAGCGAGGTCGGCGCGGGCGGCACACTGAAGTTCTGCGTATGGGCGTGCAGGACATAGGTGGCCGAGGCGACCCGCTGCCGGCCCGACTGCGCCGCCAGGCCGTCGAGGGCGACGGCGAGCAGATCCAGATCCGATTCGTTCTCGCTGGCATAGAAGTAACGACAGCCGTTGGCCAGCAGCGTCTCGATCAACTGGGCCGGGATGTCCTGTTCGGCACCCCATTCGACGATGTCCCGGCGCTCACCGGGCAGGTGATACGCGGCGGCGACGATACCGACCGGATTGACGGGGCTAAGGGCCTGCGGCGCCATAAGTGCTTCGAGCGGGCTGCGCTCCCGTCCCGTCTCATGCCCGGGCCTGGTCCGGGCACCCACGGATTTGCCTGGTGCACCACTACAAGTCGTGGGTGGCCGGCCGTCGCCGGCCATGACACGGGGGTGGGGATGGGTGTGCAATCCGGTTGATGCGCTTATTGCGCCGCAACGCCTAACCGGGCTTACGGCGCTTACCGGGCTGACCGGGTTCGCAGGGCTGATCGGGTTCGTGGTACCGGTCATGGCGTCACCGCGTCCGCGACCGGCGCACGCCGGGAGACGGCCTGCTCCGCGGCGGTGACCGCCGGCAGCAGGGTCAGCGCCGCATGGGCACCGACATTGGATCGTCCGCAATACAGCACGGGCTGGCCCTGTTCGAGGATTGCAAAGCCGCGATCCACCAGATTCATCGCGAAGTCGCTGCAGCAGGCATGTCCGCGGTCGCGGATATTGTCGAGAAACAGCCGCTCCGGCGGTATCGACAATGACCTGGCGATCAGGTTCCAGTGGGCGCTGCACGCGTTGATCGGCAGGATCTGGCCGTGGTCGGCGACGGCGATTCCGGTTGCCTTGCCGTGGTCCTGGAACAGGCGCTTCGTGTGCAGCCACGAGTAGCGGGCGATGGCGGTCTGATTGTACGACGTCGCCGGCCCCTGGTGCAGGGCGGTGAAGTTCCGGTATGTTGCGGGACCGATCCGGCACGCCACGCCGGCCTTGCCCAGCAGAACAGCCGAGGCCCCGTCGCTCTCGATGCCGCCCTGCTGATAGACGCGGTGCGAGCCGTTGCCGAACATGCGGTCGCTGGTCAGCACCAGGGCATGTTCGGCGTCCGGATCGGCCGCCAGCAGGCGGCTGGCCCAGTCGATCGCAGAAACGACCCCGGCACAGGCGAGCTGCTCGACCGAGAAGCAGAGTTTCGGCCGCAGTGCATAGCGTTCCGCCACCGCGGCAAGCAGCGAGGTCGGCGCCGGCGGCACGCTGAAGTTCTGCGTATGGACGTGCACGAGATAGCTGGCCGCGGCAATCCTGGACCGGCCGACCTGGGCCGCAAGGCGCTCGAGCGCGGCGATCAGCAGATCCAGATCCGACTCGGTCTCGCTGGCATGGAAGTAACGACAGCCTACCCCAAGCAGCGTCTCGACCAGTTCGGGCGAGACGTCCTGCTCATCGCCCCATGCGGTGATGTCCTGGCGTTCGCCGGGGAGGTGATAGGCCGCGCCCACGATGCCGACCGGGTATCGCGCATCATGCATGTGCGACACCTCGGCATCGGTGCGAGTATCCGTTTGTCGCGGCGACGCATGGTCGCGCCGCGGCTCGCGCTGCCCGGCGAGCGGGTACGAGGGTTCCGGCTCAGTGGACAAGGCTCAGCTCCCGGCTGGCCAGGCGCACCGCGGCGGGCTGCGGCAGCGCACCGCAGAGGCTGCGGGCCGTCACCCCTTGCTCGGAAGGAACATCAGGGTAGCGCGCGATGAACTCGTCGCGCGTCATGTCGAACAGCAGGCGGTCATACGCCACGCCGTTCACCACATGGCGCGCGCGCATGCGTCCGGTTTCGACAAATCCCAGCCGGCGATGCATGCCGATGGAGATGTTGTTGCCCTCGGCGATCCACGACCCGATCACGGTCCGGCCAAGATCGAGGAAGCCGGTCGCAATGGTCAGCAGAAACGAGGCGGCGGCGGCGTTGCGCGTCGTCGCGTCATAGACCCCGCGGATGCCCCAGATGTCGGCGGAACCCATCAGGTTCTGCATGTCGTTGAGGCAGACCAGGCCCAGCGCCGGCGTGCTGTTCGGCTTACGGAACAGGCGCGCATAGTTGCGCGGCGAGGTCAGCAGCAGATAGAGGTCGCGCTTCGACATGCTCTGCCGCCCGCTGCCGAGGTCGAACCAGATGCGCGCCTTCTCGTCGTTCATCCAGTCCCAGATCTGCTCCGCGTGTTCGACCCGGACCGGCGTTGCCTCGAACATCGGCAACCGGGTTCCCGGAATCAGGCGGTCATCGCTGTGAATGTCGGTCATGCCTGAGCTCCCGCTGTGAGAATGAAGCCGCCGATGCAGCCGCCGATGCCGCTCACCAGCACGAGGTGTGAGCCGGCCCGCGCGAGGACACCGGAATCGGCGATGTTCATGGCGATATCGGAGCCGAAGGCGTGGCCCTTGGTCGCGAAATTCGCCGCGAAAAGCCGCTCGCGCGGAATGCGGAGCGCATCGAGCGCCTGCAGCCAGGCCGGGCGGTTGACGTTGTGCGGAATGACGCTGGCGATCTCGGCCAGCGGGACGCCGGCGAGTTTCGCGATCCGGCGCAGGCCCGAAATGAGCGACCACAGGTAATTGTTGTTCGGCTCGTAGCGGCCGTCGGGCAGAAAGCCCATCACCGCTTTCGGATCGTTGTAGGTGTAGAGGCCGCGGACCGCCCCATGGATCCCGCCATGGATCCCGCTATGGATCCCCCAATGGACCCCGCCGTGGACCCCGTTGCGGGCTCCCGCATGGATCGCGCCGTGGACCTTATCGTCGCCGGCGCGGCCGATCAGCATGGCGCCGCCGGCATCGGAATGAATGCCGCTGGTGCCGATCGCCCGAAGGTCCTCGCGCAGGATCTTGTCGGCCCCGGCGACGATGGCGTGGCGCCAGGCGGGATGGCGGGTAAACAGGGCGTCGAGCACGCGCAGGGCGTGGACCGGCGACACGCATTGCTGTTGCGCAATCGAAAAAGCGGTGGCGCGCGACAGCGACAGCCGGCTGCGCAGCCGCCCGGCCAGCGTATGCGGCATCGGCAGGACGCTGCATTGGGACGTGTTGTAGACGATGAGAGCGTCGATCGCCGATGGCGGGACGGCGGTCTCGTGCAGCAACTGCTCGATTGCGGTGCCGGCCAGCGCTTCCAGCCGCTCGCCCTGCGCATGGCGGTAGCGCCTGGCCCCGTTGTCCGCGAGGGCGGCCGCGTGGCCGGGCGGCATCGACTGCGCACGGCACCAGTCCTCGACCGCTGCCTCCCCGGTGCCGAGCCGGTAGGCCGCTGCCTCGATCCGGATCGTCATGCGGGGCCCCCTGCCGCAGCCGCGGCAGCCCACGCCGGGTCACAAAGGCGGGCCTGGTCGTCCCCGGCCTCGCCCACCCAGCGCTCCGCCACGGAGCGGTGCGGCAGGCCGGCCTCGCTCAGGGCGAAGGCCAGGCGGTCGACGCCCCAGAAGCGCTGCTTGCCGACGATGAAGGTCGGCAGCCCGAAGACCCCTTTGCCGTTCGCGAGGCGGAGGGCTGCGAAGGCCTCGTCCCGGGAGCCGCCGGGGGCGGTGTCGAGCTCTGCCGGTCCGGGCAGCCCCATCGGGCGCAGGATCGATGCCAGTGTTGCGGGATCGCAGATCGGCTCGCCCCGCTCCCAGCGCGCGGCAAAAATCGCCCTGCGAGCCTCCTGGCCGCGCCCGAGACGTTCGGCGGCCAGCCAGGCGCGGTGCGGCAGCTCCCAGCGAATGTCGGGCGGATCGACCGGCCATTTGATGGCGTAGCCGAGGTGGCGGGACAGCCGCCGGATGTCCTGGAGGATGTAGAACTGGCGCTCGCGCGACATCGGGCGGTACAGCGACGGGCTGCCGGCGTCGTTCAGCGCCGCCAGACCGGCGGCATCGGGTTCCCAGAGCGGCAGACGGCTGATCCGCTCCGCCGCCCCGGCGGGCAGGCAATCCTCGATGAGCCGGTCGGCCAGCCAGGCATAGGGGCTGCGGAAGCCGAACACGAAGATCATGCCGCCACCACCTCGTCGGTCTGGCTGGCCCGTGCCAAGGCGGCGGGAAGCCAGTGTTGCAGCCGCCGGACGATCTGCTCCGGCCGCTCGTGCATGCAGAAGTGGCCGCAGTCCTCGACCACCAGGCGTTCGCCTTGCGGCAGGGCCGCCTCCAGCCCGGCGCCATAGGGCCGGCGCGCGTCGGTCTCGCGTTCGCCGACGATGACCAGAGCGGGGATGGCCACCGCATCGAGCTGCCAGCGGCGGCTGCGCAGGCCGAAGCGAACGAGTTCGAGGACGCCGTCCGGGACGATCCGCTCCACCAGCTTTGCGGTCATGTGGGCGAGGATCGCGGCATCCGGCGGGGTGGTTCCGAAGCGGGACAGCAGGGCCTCCCGCAGGCGTACCGGGACGTCGCGCGCCAGGTGGTCGATGTCGTCCCAGCGCCACGTGCGCATGGCCGGGTCGTAGAAGGGCGACAGCAGGACGAGGCAGCGGATGTCGGGCGCGGTCAGGGGGTCGCCGGCGAGCCAGTCGAGCAGCACGGCGGCGCCGAAGGAATGGCCGATGCAGATGTCCGGTGCCTCCGGACAAAGTGCCAAGGCCGCGCGCCACCATTGTTCGGCCGTCATGACGGAGGGCCAGCCGGGGCCATCCAGGCCGGACCAGGGCATGTCGAAGGCCCAGACCGAGAACCCTGCCAGAGCGGGCAGCAGGCGACGCCAGGTCGCGCTGGAATCGACCATGCCGTGCAGCAGGAAAACAGCCGGCGCCGAACCGGCCGCCTCAGCCTCGGCCATATGCACCGCTCGGATTCGGTATCCGCCGATCTCGCGGCTGAACTCCCGCAAGGGTCTGGCCTGCTGGCGGGGGATCCGGCGCTGCAGGCCGGGCTGCGACCAGAGCGCGGAGCAGGCCGGGCGGGTCGGGAAAACCGGCTGCATCACCGGTGCTCCGTCCCCGGCAAGAGGGCGAAACGACTGGCCGCCTGCGGCAGGACACGGACGATTGCGACGCCGATCTGACCGTCATCGGTGATCGCGGTGAGCAGACCGGGGCCGGGTTCGGCCAGCGCCAAGGCGCCGGCCAGCTGGAAGGCGAAGCTTGCGCTCGCGGTATCGCCCAGGTTCGCCAGCACAGGCGGAATGCGTTGCAGATCGTCGAATGACGCGCCGAGGGCGGCGCGCACCGCGGCTGCCTCGTTCCCGCCTGTATCGCCCCCTCTGGTGTCGCCCCCTCTGGCATCGCCGGACCGCATGCCCAGCCACCAGCCCAGCTCACCTGGCGTGACGCCGGCCGCGGCCAGCGCGCGACCGATCTCGCGACGCAGGGCCCCCGTTGTATCACCGCGTGTCGGAAGCTTGAGGCGCAGCGCGAGGATATCGGCGAGACGCTCGCGCTCCGGTTGCCACGGGGTCATGGTGAAGACGACGGCCCCCTCGCCCAGCGGCGCGGCGGTCTCGTCGGCCAGCGCCTCATGCGCCCAGGCGGTGTAGTCGCAGTATTCCTCGACGGCGCCCGTCAGCAACGTGCCGGCATGGCCGAGACGCAGCAGCAGGGCGGCGTAGCGCAGGGCAGCGAGCCCGGAGAGATCGCCGGCGCACACCGTGCTGTTGGCGCCGTGCAGGCCGTGCCAGATGGCGCAGCGCGAGGCGGCGCAGTTCATCACCGTATTCGGGAACTGCAGCGGGCTCACCATGTGCGGGGCGGGCGCCGTATAGGTCTCGCGGATGAAGTCCGAGATGCTCTTGACGCCGCCGGCGGCGGTGCCGAGGACCACGCCGATCCCGGACCGGTTCTCGTCGGTGACGGTCAGGCCGGCGCAGTCGAGTGCCTGCAGCGTGGCAACAAGGGACAGCCGGGTGGTGCGGTCGAGGGCGGCCAGGCCCTTGCGGCCGAGATAGCTCTCCGCCTTGAAGTCGGCGATCCAGCGCGCCGGACGGGACGGCGGGGCTCCGGCGCACATATCCTCCCGCAGCGGGGCCAGCGCGCCCTGCCGGCCGGCCCGCAGCGCCGCGGCAAATTCGCGGTCGCCGACGCCGAGGGCGGACACGACGCCCAGGCTGCGGATGGAGACCATGGCGTTCAAGGTGGGGGCGCTCATGGCGGGGGCGTTCAAGGCGGGGGCGCCCATGGCGGGGGCGTTCATGGTGCGGACGTTCATGGCACGTGCCGGGCGTCGAACGCGTCGTGCGGGCCCGGCGCGCGGCGTGGGATGTCGCCAGGGCCCGGCGCGCGGCGCAGGATCAGGATGGCGTTGTTGCCGCCGAAGGCGAACCCATGATTCTCCACGATTGACAGCTCCTGCGGGCGTCCCACGTTCGGTACGCAATCGATCGGGCATTCCGGATCGGCGTTGCGGAAGTTGACGGTCGGCGGAATGAAACTGTTCTGCATCGCCAGCACGCAGGCGATCGTCCCCATCGCGCTGGAGGCACCCATGCTGTGGCCCAGCATCGACTTGATCGAGATCGTGGGCGGCGCCCTGTCACCGAACACCTGGTGGATGGCCGCCACCTCGGTGACGTCGTTGGTCCGCGTGCCGGTGCCGTGTGCGCTGATCAGGTCGATATCGGCCGGCACCACGCCGGCGCGGCGATGTGCCGTGCGGATGCACTCGGAGATGCTCTCCATCTTCGGTGCCGTCATGTGGTGCGCGTCGCAATTGGAGGCATAGCCGAGGATTTCGGCCTGGATGGGGGCATTGCGCCGCAGCGCATGCTCCATGGTTTCCAGCACCAGCACCGCGGCCCCTTCGCCGGTCAGGATGCCGGACCGATCGGCTTCGAACGGGCGGACGACGTCGGTGGTGATCGCATTCAGCCGGAGAAACCCCGAGTAGGCGCTGCGGTTGAGCGAGTCGACGCCGCCGCAGATCATGATCTCGGCCTCGCCGCCGGTCAGGATGTCGGTGGCGTGGCCGATCGCGTAGTTGCCGGCCGCGCAGGCGGTGGCGACCATCATCGCCTCGCCGTCGAGGGCCAGATCCTGGGCCACCGCCATCGAGATCCGATGCGCCGGCGCCAGCGCCCAGTCCGCAGCCGGAACATGCCGCGGTCCTTCGTGCAGCCAGCCGCGGACGATCCGGTCGAGGATCTGCGATTCACCGTTCGTCGTGCCGATCAGGACCCCGGCCTCTGCCTCACGAAGCTGTTCGCCGGAGAGGCCGGCGTCGCGCACCGCCTCGCGACTTGCCAACACTGCCAGACAACTCGATCGCCCCTGACGGTCGATCATCGCTGCGTAGTCGGCTTGCAGGTGGGCCAGGTCGTGGATCTCACTGGCCTCCGAACGGAGATATCCGGTGGTATCGAAAGACCGGATCGGCGTAACGACGGATTTGCCCGCGCATAACGCGTCGCGAAACGCAGCCTTGCCGATGCCGATGCTGCTCACGATGCCCATGCCGGTCACCACGATGCGTGGCTGCTGCGCGGGTTCGGTCGCTGGTGGCTTGTCACGCGACGCCATGGCCTGATCTCACGCCACCAGTTGACGGGCTTCCGACACGACCTGGCACACCTCGTGCAGCGAGGTCATCCGAGCCAGCTGCGACTGGTCGATCGTGATGGAGAGCATCTTCTCCACCCGCGACAGGACCTCGATCAGCGACAGGGAGTCCGCACCGAGGTCATCGATGAAATTGGTATCTTCGTGCAGCTCGGAAACGTCGACTTCCAGGACTTCTGCGACGCTGGCCGCAATGGCTGCGTACTCGGATTGGCTGATCATGTTGTCTCCATTTCGAGAGGGATTTCGGAACACAGCCGAGAACTGCTTCAGTTGAGCAAAGCAACACTCAGCCCTTCGAACGCGGCGATCTTCTTGTTGCCTACAAGTGTCAGTCCGCCGGCCAAAGCATAATTGTTGTAACGGGTCAGCTCAAGTACTTTGTGCGACATGGTCTGTCCCGGAAACACTTCCTTGTCATAGCTGATCTTGAGGGCGCCGCCGAATACCATGAGAGCTGACGTCTGTACTGGATCCGCCAGCACTTCGGTCATGAGCAGTGCCGCCGACTGGGTAAACGATTCAAGAATAAGCGACGGCGGATAGGCGAGCGACGGGCTCTCGTTGCTGCGATGCAGATCGCCATAGCAGGGATCGCCGAGGGATATCGATTTCGTGGTCGCAATGCGACGGGCGGCGGCCAGCACACGGGCATGGTCGATGAGCAGAAGCGGCCAGCGATGCGGCAGGCGGCGCAGGATGGCGGTGGCGTCCAGCTCGACTGATCCCGGCCCGATCTCCGGTGCATGGGACAGCGCCTCGACGCCGGCGGTCTGCGCAGCAGGGCCGACGGTCAGCCGGAAGCGCGCCGCCAGCACGTCGCCGAGGAAGACCTCGTGCTTCCAGTTCACCTCTGCGGCAGCGGGCTCCATCGGCGGCAGGCGCACCGCCCGCAGGGTCACCGGACATCCCGGCAGGATCTTTTGCAGCAGGCGGAAGCGTTCGACGGCGAGCAGCCGCAGCGGTGCGTCCGGACCGGCGTTCATCGCCATTTCCACCGCCTGCAGACCGGCCTCGATGAGATAGGCCCCGGGCAGGATCGGCCGGCCGGGGTAGTGGCCGGCGAAAACCGCCGCCGTCGCCGGAACCGTGAAGCTGCCCTCGAACGCGATCGGCGTAGCCGTAACGATCGAACAGCCTGCGACGGCCGGCCCGAACAGGGGCATCGGCTGCGCCCGCCGCGACATCCGAACCGGGGCGGCGGCCACGGCGGGGGAGGGGGCGTCAGACAACGAGGCCGCCATCGACGCCGAAGACCTGACCGGTGACATAGGACGCGTCTTCCGAAACGAGAAAGCCGATGAGTTTGGCGACGTCTTCGACCCGCCCGACACGTCGCAGCGGAATGCGCTCGATCATGCCGCTGAGTACCTTCGGTTTGAGCGCGGCGAGCATATCCGTGTCGATCAGTCCGGGGGCGACGACGTTGACCCGGGTGCCATAAGGTCCCAGCTCCTTGGCCAAGGAACGCGAGAAGCCGATGATGCCTGCTTTTGATGCGGCATAATTCGACTGACCGGCGTTGCCATAGATGCCGGAGACGGATGACAGATTGATGATGACGCCGCGCCGGCGTTTCATCATGGCGAATGCCGAGACCCGGCAGACATTGAACACTCCGGTCAGGTTGGCATTGATCACGGCGTTCCAGTCATCGGCGGTCATGCCGACCAGCGACTTGTCGCGCGCGATTCCGGCACAGTTGATGACCGCGTCGATCGCGCCCGTTGTCTGCTCGACGGTCTGCACCCAGGCAGCCACGGCGTCCGCGTCGGTCACGTCGCAGCATGTTGCTTCGACCCTGATGCCAAATCCACGTGCCGCCTCGCAGACCGCCTGTGCCTCAGCCTCGCTGGCGCGATAACTGAACTCAACGTTGAAGTTGCGGGCTGCGAGTTCAAGGACGGTGGCGCGTCCGATGCCGCGCGACCCTCCGGTCACCAGAGCCAGGCGCTGTTCGGTTTCCGCCATGGCGCTATGCATGATGGGCGGGCAGGGCTGCGGTTGCCCGACCAGGCTGGCCTGCAACCATGTCTGCTGTCGTTTCTATCACGTTACGCCCCTCTTCCTGGTGCGCCGCATGCCTGATCAAAGCGTGCTCAGACGGCTGCGGCGTCGTGCGAACATTAAGCAAGGCGCCGTTCTGGCCTGCTGTGAGCTGGTTCACAGGCGATCACGATTTGCGACGGTCGCCTGGCGTTGTTGCGGCGGTCGCCGAACCGGAACGACGGGTCCGGCCGCAACGACGGCACGCCGCGATCCGGTGAGGGGTCGCAACAGGGCCCCGCGGCCCGAAGCGATCACCTTATCGCCGGCACTGAGCCGCCGCACGGCAAACCAGGCTCACACCCGCCCCACCGGTCCGGCGAGACCCGACCACCTCGGCTATCTCCGCTTGGAAGGCTACGACATGCGCGCCAAACGCCTCCCTCTCAGGGACGCAGCAAGGCGGTTCGGGCGGACGCCCCGGCAGCTCCGCTGTCTCGAACAGCAGCATCACCCGCGTGACACGCAGTGACGGATGGTGCGGCAGATACCGGAAGAACTTGCGGCGCAGTTGCAATGTCAGGCCGTGCTGACCGCCCTCGTGTGCCACCGGCCTATGGAACAGTTCCCATGCATCCGGGAAGTCGTGGCGCACGTCGAAGAACGCCCACCCATCCCCCGGCAGCTTGCCGGCAGCGGCGGCACTGGCGGCACGACGAAGCAGATCGCCGCCCTCCCGCGCGGTGTAATTCAGGTGCAGCACGGTGTCGGTCAGCGTGGCCGGATCAAAGTAGTTGTTCTCCGGCGGAAGTTCGATCCGCCAACGGCTCACGGCCCCCATGAACTCGAAGGGCAGATAGCGTGGATCGCTGAAGCTCAGCTCGAACAACCCCGAATCGTTCTGTCCGCTGGACGTCGCGACCGCGTGGCGTGCGCCGAACAACCGCACCATCCTGGGGTCGTCCGGACACGGCTGATAGCGCGCGGCCTCCTCCATCGCGTAGCCGCAGGGCGCCGGCCTGCAGCAGCAATCATGCCCCGGAGCCGCCAGCCGCGGATCGATCGGGTGACGCTGCCCAACAACGTCAGCCGGCAGTGCACACCCGTGTAAGGTCCGGTCACGCAAGGGATGGTCAGCGTCACACTGCGGATGCGCCGCATGTAGCGGCCGGGATAATCGACGTCGAACATCCACTCCGGAATGTGTCGATCTCGCAGCGCCCGGTGGCGCGCAGCCGCAGGAACGCTATCGGGAACCGCAGGCGCAGCGAGAGGTGCTTGGTCAGCTCATATTCCCGCAGGTTCTCGGTCTGATACGCGATGTCCATGTGGTGCAGGGCCGCTTCCAGCCGCACGCCGGCCGACAGGCCGGCGTGCAGGTCGTCCCAGGCCCACTCGGGCAGGAACCGCCGCGTGGTGTGGCCGCGCTCCAGGTTGAACGCGTGCTGCGCCTAATGCAAGGATAGCGCCGGGCCGAACCCGGAACGGCCGGGACTCGTTGCGATAGGGACGGTTAGGGAACCAGTTCCCGTAGCCGGGTTTGTTGCGAACTTCTCGCCAATTCCGCGCGGCGCGCCGCCGCCTTGGGCAGGCTCAGTTGCGGCGCTGTAAATTCGCTCGGTGAGGCGGATGCTTCCCCTTTCGTATCAAAACCTGAAACCTGATCGGCCATCGCAAGTCTCCGAGGCAGGAGGCAGAGACGGTAATTTCGACGCTAGCGCATCGTCGGACAGGCGGTAAATTCAAGTTAGTACCACGATATCACGCAGGGAGGTCAGTGTCGACTCATCCCATTCGGAGAGAACTTATACCGGTGCTCGCCCGGAACATGTCCAGAGTCGTTCCTATCACAAAATCATACCAAGAATTATGACTTTATTGCAAAGATCGCGCGGGGCGATGATTGGATCCCGGCAGCCATAGTTCAGGCGGGCGTCTGGAAAAGCTCGGCGATGACGGTCCTCAAGCTCTGATATCGCCGCCACCGATGCCCTGAACCTGCCCCTTCCTGACCATCGCCATCGCCTCGAAGCCTACCAGGTCCCGATAGGCCCGCCCGTCCTGATGGACGGCAAGGGCGATCAGCGCCGCGTTGCCCCTGGGCGAGAACAGGCCGGACATCAGCACGCTGGTATCGATGACCGCGCAGACCAAAGCACCCAGTCCACGGCGCGGATCGAAACGCCCGGTCCACGGCGCCAGCGGTCAGACGAGTTGCCTACGGACCTGCGCGACCTCGACCTCGCTCGCCGTCAGCCCGCAGGCGGCATAGGCCTGCCGGATATCCGTCTCGGTCACCTCCCCGCGCAACGGAATCCGCAGCCCTGGCTGGAGGATCTGGGTAACCGCCATGAACCAGATGCGTGCCTTGGCGTCCGCCGCACCGAGGCTTTGCAGCCGGTAGCCCGAATGGCCGCCGTGGTCCGACATCTGGCCGTTGACCGCAATGTAATTGCCGTTGAAACCTTTGAACGACACCATCAGCGAGTCGAGCGAATCCATCTCGATCGTCTCGTCGCGGCCGACCGCGGTAATCCAGTCGGCCGAGTAGGGCGCCTGCACCTGCAGCAACCAGTTGATGTCGTCACGCACGCTCGCATAGAGGGTCATACCGCCATAGCCGTCGCGCGGCGACAGCGAGACATGGGTGGCATCGAGCTTGCTGATGGTCCACGCGAAGGTGGTTGCATCGCCGGAGACGCAGTTCAGCGACGAATAGAGCCAGTTGTAGGTGACCCGCAGCTTCCCCTGGTTGGTCAACGGAATCAGTTCGGTCTGCAACAGCGGTCCGGTATCCGCTGCACTGATCATGGCGCGGAACGCCTGCAAGGCCGCGCCTGGGTTAGGATTGCTCATGACAGCCTGCTCCATGTGATGGTCGTGCCCCCCAATCGCTGACCTCCGGCCGCTGATCACTGACCCCTGACCCCTGACTCCAGCCAGACGCCCGAAAGGTACTGTTGCTGTCCCTGCGCCAGGGTGGCGAAGGCGGCCGCCTCCGGACCGAGATTGCGCCAGGCCAGCGCAGCGGATTGCAGTTCGAGCGAGACCAGCAGCGCGGTCGTAATCGGGATGCTGTCGGTGGCGATGGCGTTCATGTCGTCCGCGATCGCACCCCAGGCCCCTTCGACCAAGCCCGCCGCGGTTTCCACGGCCGGCAGTTCGCTGGTCAATGATTGCCACTCCGGTCCGAGGTGTTTCACATAATCGCCGATCTGGGCATCGACGACCTCGTTCTCGGTGGCGAAGGTCTGCACCTGCTGGCGCAGCACCCCGCTCTGGCTGTTCAGTCGCTGCGTCCCTCCGGCCAGCGTCGCGAAAATGGCCTTGACGGCGGCCACGGTGGCGGCCGACAGCGTGTCCCCCGGACCGTACTGCGAGAGCTGGTCCTGCAGCAACCCGAGACTGTCAGCCGCCTGTCCGGCAAAACTGCCGATGTCCTGGGACAGGCTGACCAGCCCGGGAAACGTCGAGGCAGCCCACACCCCGCAGGCATCCTCGAGCTTCGGAAAATCGCGCAGATACCGTCCGATGATCGGCGCGATGCCGGCCGCAAGACGGGTCAGCCCGACCCGCTTGCTGATCGCTGTCCAGTCGGCTGCGGGAACCGCGAAGAACGCTCCCGCCGCCGGATCCGTAAGCTGAATGCTGCTCATGCTCGTTTTCTCCCTTCGCGGGCGCCCCGGACTTCAGCGCACGGCCGAACGTCGAAGCTGGGCACTGAATATTGCCGATCCGGCAAATTCCATGACGATGCGGGTGACACCGGAGAGATCGAGGCCGGCACCGCCACTCGCCAGCCTGATCTGCCAGGCGCTGAACGGCGTCGGCTCGAAATAGGCGTAGCTGACCTCCTGATCGACCGCCCCGTCGAGCTCGATGTAGCCATAGCTGCCGTTGGCGAAGATCCTGTCGTAGCTGCCTTCATCCTTCGCCGACACGCGGTACTTGAAGCCGCGCTGCAGCGGCTGGGCGGTGAACTGGTACGGCGTGCCGCGCAGCCGGTCGAGATAACTCCCCGAGTTCATGATGGAAATCTGCACGTGGTAGTCGTTGGTCGCCGCCGGCGTGCTTTCCAGCCAGACGCGAACGGTGGACAGCCGCACACGGTCCATGCCGGAGAAGTCGGTGTCATCGAGCTGGAGCGTCCAGGTCGCCGAACCGGTCGTCTGCAACTGAGAAATGATCGCCGGATCGTCGATGCTGACCTGCTGGTCCTTCAGGCTCTGCGGCGGCGGCGAGAAGCGGGCCAGCGCGTTGGCCTGGTCGAGGCTGATCGCGGTCAGATCGGCGAGCCCGACATTGATCTTGCTGACCGGGTCGATGATGACCGGATTGACCGAGGACTGGTCGAGCGCCCAGTAGAAATACGAGGCACGATAGTACTGGAGCGCGCCGAACAGCGAACTCTTCACGTCGAGATAGCGCAGATAGAACTGCTGCAGCATCGCGGTGACCGGCTGCTCGCCGACCTGAAGGGCATTGACGTAGTCTGCCAGCCGCTGCTGTTGCGCCTGCGACAGCGCCAGTTGCAGCTGAACCCGGGCATAGGCCTGGCCGGCGCTCACCGCGGCGAGCTGGGCGGCGGCGAGCGCCTGGCCGTAGATCGCCACGGCATCGATCGCAAGCTTGAGCTCCTTGGCGTACTCGACACCCTCCTTGATCGGGCCCTCCATCGAGGCGTCGGCGTTGAGCTGATAGATCTGCCATTCATAGCTCGCCGACAGATCGACCCCGCCGGTCGAGACGTCGATCGCCTGCATCGAGGCGACCGAGGCCTCGGCGCCCTGGATGTTCTTCGCCGCCTCGATCACCGACTTGGACAGCTCATAGACCTTCTGCAGCCCCTCGATGACCTTCTTCAACTGCGCCATCACGTCGGCGAGCTGCTTGGCCATCTTGGCAATGGCACTGCCGGTCTGGGCGGCGCTGGCCACCGCCTTGGCACCGCTGACCGCGGCCTCGGCACTGGCCGCGCCGGCCGCCTCGTCACCCACCAGCATGCCGGCGATGCCGACGCCGAACGTCACCACCGCCGTCGCCAGGCTGATCACCGCCTCGAGGATCTTCTGCCGCTCCCACTCGGGGATCCCGCGATCCTTGAAGTCGATCGCGATCGCTTCCATCTGCCGCCTGGCGTCGGTGAAGTGCGCCTGCGCGGCATCCACCGCCGCCGTCGCGTTGCCGTAGTTCGACTGCGCCTGCGCCAGCAGCTTTGTCACGTACTCGCTTTGCAACGCCTGGTTGTCGAGCAAGGTCTGGGCCAGCTTGATCGCATTGGCGTCGATCGTCTGCTGCGTGCTCAGCGCGAGGTAGTTGGTCTCATAATCCTGCGCCTGCGCGACGAAGGCCTTGGCGAGATCGGTGTAGACCGCCGCGGTCAGGTACGGCACGAACGCCGCGCCGTTCTTCTGCGCGTTGATCTGCGTGGTCAGCAGCGCCACCAGAGATGAGCTGCGCAGGAACGGGTCGAGCAGCGTGGGCGAGGTCGACGCCCAGTCCTTGACCCAGGTGAAGATCGACAGTGCGATGTCCGGCTGCTGGTCGTACAGCAGCGAGCCGAAAATGAACGACGCCGTCAGAGCATTCTCGAAGGTGTCCGGCACCGGGGTCGCCATGCCCTGCAGCCGGCTGCGCGGCAGCGCGGCGGGCACCCCCTGCTGGAGCAGGAACTGCACCCCGCCACCGGCCGGGGGGGCATCCACGACGAACGGATAGGGCTTGACCGTATCCCCGTCCTGCACCGCGGCGACGACCGACAGCCGGCCGGCCATCTCGTTTGTGTACAGCAACAGGCTTGCCGTGCTGCCGGTGCGGTAGTCGAGATTGATCCGCGGATTGGCGCCGGCCTCGATCCGCCGCGCCACGATCATCAGCACGGCATTCTGCGCCAGGTAGTTCACGCTGTCCGGCACGGCCAGGACATCGGCATAGATCGTGACCAGCGGCGGATTGAGACCCGATGCCAGAATTGTCGCCGAAATCTCCGAGAGATCGAGATACATCGCCTGGAACACGGCATGGTTCTGGTCGATCACCTGCGCTGCGGCGGCGGGCACCGAACCCTGCGTTGCCAGTGACTGGTAGAGCTGCGACCAGTCGGTCTCCCCCAGCTGAATGTTTGTCATGTCGTTCATGGTCATCCCCTCCGTTCACAGCGTGCGATTGATCGCAGAGCAGCCGCAGCCGCGCGGGGCCTGGGCATCATGCCAGGCAATCCCGCGTGGACCGAGCACGAGGCGTTATGCGACCAGGTGTTACGCAGCCAGGCGGGAGGCAACCATCCGGCGCATCTTCCAGGCCTCCATGCTCGCCACGGCGCCGCCGGATGTTGTTACGAAAGCGTTCAGGCGGTACTGGTAGGCAGCCTGACCGACGTTATACCAGGCGGTGGTCGCCTCGCTTACGCCCAGGTTCATGATGATCGGCGGCACCTGGCGAATGTCGGTGTTGATCAGCGAGACGATGCTGGCGATGTCGTCCGACAGGCCCTTCCAGACGCCCTCGATCTTCTGGATCACCGGCAGGGCTGCCTTCAGCGCGCCGCTGATGCCGGTGATCCCGTCGGTCGCCAGATTGATCGCATTGATCAGGTTGGCATCTGCCGCGAGCTCGGCGTTGAGCCGGTCGATCTGGTCCTGATCGTCTTTTGCCCGATCCAGCGCCTCGACCGCCTTGTGGCCGTAGATACCTGCCACGATGGCCGCCGCAATGGTGCCCAGTGGAAACACCCAGGCATAGGTCGGCGTGGTCGCGGCAATGATCACGTCCTGACGGTATTCCTCCTGGTCACCGGCAAGCGCCAGCTTCTCGGCGGCGAGTGACAACGTGAGCTGCTGCACGTCCTTGCTGGTGGCACCGTACTTGTCCGCATAGTATTTCTTCAGGCCGGTTTCGCCCTGCGGGCCGATCAGTGTGCCCTGGTCCGCCAGACTCTGGTCGGCAAAGGTCTTGACGGCGTTGTACGCAGCCGTCGCCTTGGTCTGATAGCCGCTCGCCGTGCCCTGCAGATTGTCCAGGATGGCCGCCAGCGCCTTCGCCGCATCCGCGTTGTTCGGATCGTCGCTGAGAATCTGGGCCTCTTTCAGGATCGCCGGGTAGTAGACCGGCACCTTGTTGACCCCGTACTCGTAGATATCGCTCGCGAGCGAGACCGTGGTCGGAAACGTCGTCTGCTGCCAGGTCGTGCAATGGCCGTTGATCGCGGCATAGGCGCTGACGAGCTGCGTGAAGTCGGACAGATCCGACGGCGCACCCGGACCCAGCGAATTCTTGAACTGGTCCATCGTGATCGGCAGCGACAGCGCGTCGATCACGTAGGTCTGCACGGC